>NZ_JBNCKS010000036.1:0-76260 GCF_049841635.1 Micromonospora sp. DT44
GAGGATCTTGGGCGCGGGGCGCGGGGCGCGGGGCGCGGGGCGCGGGGCGCGGGGCGCGGGGCGCGGGGCGCGGGGCGCGAGGCGCGAGGCGCGAGGCGCGAGGCGCGAGGCGGAATGAGAGGTTCGACCCGCTTGGGGCTCGTGGGCCCGGCAGGATGACGATGTCGACTTGGACTAGCTCTGCGTCGATTGATGCGTCGATTCTTGGAGTGAGCGCGAATGTCCGGACGAGGGGGCTTCGGCCGGGCCACGCTGGTCGCGGTGGTGGTCGTGCTGGCCTGGTTGGTGATCGGCGCGGTGGCCGGCCCGTACGCCGGACGGCTCGGTGAGGTCTCCACCAACGACAACGCCGCCTTCCTGCCCAGCGACGCCGAGGCGACCCGCGCCCAGGATCTCGCCGGTGGGTTCGTCGACCGGCAGACCACTCCGGCGCTGGTGGTCTACGAGCGGTCGTCGGGGATCACCGACGCCGACCGGCAGCGGGTCGCCGCCGACGCGGCCCGGTTCGCCCGGGTGCCGGGCGTCGTCACTCCGTTGCCTCCGCCGATTCCCAGCGAGGACGGCCAGGCACTCCAGGTCGTCGTGCCGGTGGACGACGCCGAGGGCGAGGAGATCGGCGCGGTCGTCCGACAGGTGCGCGACATCGCCGGGGGCGACCGGGACGGTCTCACCGTGGACGTCGCTGGCCCGGCCGGTCTGCTCGCCGACCTGATCGAAGTCTTCTCCGCCATCGACGGGCCGCTGCTGCTCGTCACGCTCGTCGTGGTGCTGGTCATTCTGCTGATCGTCTACCGCAGCCCGGTCCTGTGGGTCTTCCCCCTGCTGGCCGCGGGGATGTCGTACGCCCTCGCCGCGGTCTTCGTCTACCTGCTCGCCGACGCCGACGTCCTCAAACTCAACGGCCAGGCGCAGGGCATCCTCACCGTGCTGGTCTTTGGCGCCGGCACCGACTACGCGCTGCTGCTGATCGCCCGTTACCGGGAGGAGTTGCACCGGCACGACCGTCCGTGGGGCGCGATGCGTGCCGCGTGGCGGGGTGCCGCGCCGGCCATCATCGCGTCCGGCGGCACGGTCATCGTCAGCCTGCTGTGCCTGCTGCTGTCCAGCCTGAACTCCAACCGGGCGCTCGGGCCGGTCGCCGCCATCGGCATCGCCGCCACGCTGCTGGTGATGCTCACCTTCCTGCCCGCGCTGCTGGTGCTGGGCGGTCGGTGGGCGTTCTGGCCCCGGCGTCCCCGGGTGGACCAGGCCGACCCGCAGGCCGAGCACGGCATCTGGAGCCGGATCGCCGGCTTCGTGGCCCGGCACGCCCGCCCGATCTGGTTGAGCACGGCCGTCGTCCTGGCGGTGCTCACGCTCGGCCTCACCCAGCTCGGTGCGACCATCCTCGGTCAGTCCGACCTGTTCACCCAGCGCACCGACTCGGTGGACGGTCAGGAGGTGATCGCCCGGCACTACCCGGCCGGCACCGGCAGCCCGGCCACCATCTTCACCACCGAGCAGAGCGCCCGACAAATCGCCCAGCTGGCGAAGGGCGTGCCCGGGGTCGCTGACGTTCGCCCCCTCACCGCCGGCCCGCAGACCGGCCCACCCCAAGAGAACGCCGCCCCGAAGGTCGTCGACGGTCGGGTGCAACTGGAGGCGACCCTGACCGACCCACCGGACAGTGACGGCGCCGAGCGGACCATCCGTGACCTGCGGGAGGCCGTACACCGGGTGCCCGACGCGGACGCCGTGGTCGGCGGCTTCACGGCGATCAACGTGGACACCTCGGACGCCGCGAAGCGCGACCAGAACGTCATCATCCCGGTGGTGCTGGTGGTCATCGCGGTGATCCTGGCCCTGCTGCTGCGCGCCCTCCTCGCGCCGCTGCTGCTCATCGGTACGGTGCTGCTCAGCTTCGCGGCCACCCTCGGCCTGTGCGCGCTGCTGTTCCGCCACGTCTTCGGCTTTCCCGGCGTGGACTCGTCGTTTCCGCTGTTCGCGTTCGTGTTCCTCGTCGCGCTCGGCATCGACTACAACATCTTCCTGACGAGCCGGGTCCGCGAGGAGTCGGTCAAGCGGGGTACCCGGGCCGGTGTGCTCGCCGGCCTCGCCGTCACCGGTGGGGTGATCACGTCCGCCGGCATCGTGCTCGCCGCGACGTTCTCCGCCCTCGCCGTCCTGCCGCTGGTGGTGCTTGTCGAGTTGGGTACGGCGGTCGCGATCGGGGTACTGATCGACACGATCATCGTCCGGTCGCTGCTGGTGCCCGCGCTCGCGTACGACATCGGGCCGAAGATCTGGTGGCCGGGCCGGTTGTCCCGGGCGAACGGTGAGCGGGAGGCGCGCGATGCTGGCTGAGACCGATGTGGTGGTCGTCGGCGGCGGCCTGGCGGGTCTCGCCGCCGCCCGCCGGCTGCACCGCGCGGGCGTGCCCTGGCGGCTGCTGGAGGCCGCCGGCCGGCTCGGGGGCCGGGTCGCGACCGACGTCGTCGACGGGTACCTGATCGACCGGGGTTTCCAGGTGCTCAACACCGCCTACCCGCGACTCGGCACGCTGCTCGACACCAACCGCCTGAACCTCGGATACTTCACCTCCGGCGTGCTGGTCCGTCGGGGCGACGACCTGCTGCGGCTGGTCAACCCGCTGCGCGAGCCGGCCGGCGGCCCGCGTACCGCCCTCGCCGGTGTCGGTTCGCTGCTCGACCGGATCCGCTTCGCCGCGCTCGCCACCGGTGCCGCCACGCTGCCGGCGTCCCGCCTACTCGCCGCGTCGGAGACCACCACCGAGACGGCGCTGCGCCGGGCCGGTCTCTCCGACGCGATCATCGAGGAGCTGCTGCGGCCGTTCCTGTCCGGTGTGTTCATCGACCGGGAGTTGGCGACCTCCAGCCACGTGTTCGCGATGGTGCTGCGCTCGTTCGCCCGGGGGCGCATCGGCCTGCCCGCCGAGGGGATGGCCGCGCTGCCCCGGGCCATCGCCGGCCCGCTCCCCACCGACCTGCTCGACCTGGACACGCCGGTCGCGCAGGTCGCGCCCGGCCTGGTCCGCACGCAGGCCGGCGACATCAGATGCCGGGCCGTCGTGGTCGCCGTCGACCCGCCCGCAGCGGCCGCGCTGCTGCCGGCTCTGACGACGGTACGGATGCACAGCTACACGACGTACTACCACAGCGCTTCCGAACCGCCGCTTCGCGAGCCGATCCTGCTCGTCGACGGCGACCGTCGGGAGATCGTGGCGAACACGGTGGTGCTCAGCAACGCCGTGCCGACGTACGCCCCGGCCGGCCGGCACCTCGTGGCCACCTCGGTGGTCGGCCCGACGGCCCCGCCCGAACCGACCATCCGGGCCGAGTTGACCCGGCTGTACGGACGATCCACCGCCGACTGGACGCACCTCACCACCGTGTCCGTACCGGACGCGCTGCCCGCCGCCCCGCCCCCGCAGGGACGGCTGCGCAAGCCGGTCGCGCTCGGGCAGGGGCTGTTCGTGGCCGGTGACCACCGGGACAGCCCATCGATCCAGGGCGCTCTCGCCAGCGGTTGGCGTGCCGCCGGCTCGGTGCTCGAGGAGTTGCGCACCGGTTGAGTCGGTGCCGAAAACGAGGGCACCGCAGCCGTAAATGATCACCTATGATCGCCGCCATGCCCGCCACCATCCCGGCGCCCACCTTCGACGTCGCCGACGCGTACCCCGAGGTCAGTGACCTCTACAAGGCGCTCGACGCCGCCGACTGGCCCGCGGTGCGGGCGGTGTTCGCGGACCGCGACCCGGACGGCCGCACGCTGCTCGTCGCCGCGGCGGGCGACAAGGTCGGGACCGAGCCGTTCCTGCGCCAGGTGTACGACGCGGACCCCACCGACCCGCTCGCCGGGACCCTGCTCGGCAACCAGCTCATCCGTGCCGGCTGGCGGATCCGCAGCGGCTACCGGGCCCGGTACGTCAGCCGGGAGCAGTTCGACCAGTTCCACGACCATCTGCGTCGCGCCGAGCGGGTCCTCATCGACGTCACCGCCCGGTACCCCGACGACGCGGCCGCCTGGACCCAACGCATCACCATCGCCCGGGGTCTGCAACTGGGCCAGAACGAGGCGCGTCGCCGCTACGACCGGCTCGCCCAGCACCACCCCCACCACGCGCCCGCCCAGGCGACGCTGCTTCAGCAGCTCTGCCCGAAGTGGAGCGGCGACTGGGACCGTGCCTTCGCCTTCGCCCGCGAGTGCGCGCAGGCCGCGCCCGCCGGCGCGCCCAACGCCGTGGTGCTCGCCGAGGCGCACCTGGAACGCTGGCTCGACTTCGACACCGAGCGGGAACGCGCCGCGTACGTGCGCAGCGCCCCCGTCGTGGAGGAGATCATGCAGGCCGGGCAGCGGTCCGTGTTGCACCCGGACTTCGTCGACCGGCCCGGCTGGGTCTGGGTCCGCTCGTCGTTCGCGCTGATGTTCAGCCTCACCGAGCAGTGGTCCGCGGCGGCCAGCCAGTTCTCCGCTCTCGGCAACCTCGGCTCGGAATTCCCCTGGACGTACGCGGACGACGCCGAGGGCTACACGAAGTACCGCGCGAAGGCGTACGCGAAGGGTGGCCAGTCGTGATCCAGCACCTGGACGTGGACGGGGTGCCCACGCTGCTCGCCCCCACCGGTGGGCCGATGCGCGCCGGGCTGACCTTCCGGGTCGGCACCGCCGACGAGACACTCGCCCGCGCCGGCACCACCCACCTCATCGAGCATCTCGCGCTCGCGCCGCTCGGCCTGGCCGACTACCACGTCAACGGCGTGACCGCGCCGGCGTTCACCATGTTCCACACGCAGGGCTCCGAGACCGACATCGCGGCGTTCCTGACCGCCGTCTGCGGGCACCTGTCCGACCTGCCGGTCGCGCGACTCGACGTCGAGAAGGACATCCTGCGTACCGAGTGGAGTAGCCGGGGCGCCGCCGCGATCGACGACTTCCCGCTGTGGCGACACGGGGCGCGCGACTTCGGGCTCAGCAGCTACCCGGAGTGGGGCCTGGGCGCGCTGACCGCCGACGACCTGCGCGAGTGGACGGCCCGGTGGTTCACCCGGGAGAACGCGGTGTTGTGGATCTGCGGCGACCGGGTGCCCGCGGGACTCCGTCTGCCGCTGCCGACCGGGGTACGCCAGCCGGTCCCGGCGGTCTCGTCGGCGCTGCCGCAGACCCCCGCGTACTTCGTGCACGGCGCCCGGGCCGTGGTGCTCGACGCCGTGGTGCGGCGCAGCGCCGCCGCGGCCGTCTTCGCCGGTGTGCTGGAACGGGAGCTGTACCGGTCGCTGCGCCAGGAATCCGGCCTCTCCTACACCGCCACCACCGGGTACGACCCGCGCGGCGACGGCAACGCCACGCTGCGGGCGCTCGCCGACGCGCTGGCGGAGAAGCAGGACGCCGTCCTCGGGGGCTTCGTCGACGTGCTCGCCAAGCTGCGGGTCGGCCGGATCGAGCAGGCCGACCTGGACGCCACGGTGGCCAAGCGCGCGGATCTGCTCGGCACCGCCGAGGTCGATGCCGCGCGACTTCCCGGGTACGCCCTGAACGTGCTCACCGGGGAACCCAACCTCTCCATCGACGAGCACCGCGCCGAGTTGAAGGCCGTCAACCTCGCCGACCTGCACGAGGTCGCGGGCGAAGTGATGGGCTCAGCGCTGCTGATGGTGCCGCGAGGGCTCACCGCCGACTGGGCCGGCTTCGTCGCCGCGCCCACCCACTCGACGGAGATCCTGGAAGGCACCGGCTACTCGGCGAAGGAGGGCAACGCCGCCCTGCGGATCGGCGTCCACGGCGTGACCCTGCTGCAGGGCGACACGCCGCTGACCGTCCGCTACGCCGACTGCGCCGCCATGCTCGCCTGGCCCGACGGCGCGCGGCAACTGATCGGCGCGGACGCCATCGTGCTGCACATCGAGCCGACGATGTTCCACCTGCACCCGGCGGCGCTCCCGATCATCGACGCCCAGGTGCCGGCCGACCGGCACATCAGCATGCCGGCACGTACGCCGGACGAGATCCCGCAGCCCTCCGCGCCGGAGAAGCCGGCGCGCGCGCCCGGCGACCGCCCCTGGTGGGAGGTCGCGATGATCGTGGTCAGCGGCGTCGCCGTTCTCGTGGTGGGCGCCGTGAGCCTGCTGGTGACCTACGTCATGGTCGCCGCCGGCACCGAGCCGGGGGAAGAATGGCTCTGGGGCGTCGTCGTGGCAGGCTGGCTGCTCACTGTTATCCTCGCGTTGCCCATCGTGCTGCTGTGGCGACGGCGGCGGTGATGGGACGGGGCCGCATTGGCGCTGGCCCGTGATCCACCGGGCGGGATAAGATCCGCGCGGTTCCGGGGCGGTAGCTCAGCCGGTTAGAGCAGGGGACTCATAATCCCTCGGTCGCGGGTTCGAGTCCCGCCCGCCCCACCAACCAGTTCCCCTGTTCAGCCATGCTGCCGACGACCTGGATGGGCCGGCGTCGAGTTCGGAACAGGTGGGGAGACGAGGCTCTGGCCGAGGTCGTCGCCTGTTCGCTCGATCGCGTCCGTGGTCAGGAGGTCGTCGGGACGTGGCCCCGAGGGGCTGCTTCCCAACGCACGCCGGGCGGAACGAGGCCGAACCAGGCTCCGATGGCGGCCATCGAGGCGACGAGGTACGCCGCCCACCACCCGAGCAGCGCCCACATACCGTGGCCGACGAGGTCGGCCAGGCCGAGCACGAGGAACACGAGAAAAAGGTAGGCCAGACGGCCGTACGAGAGGCTCCTGCTCTTCGGCAACTCATGGGCCTTGCGGAACGGAATGAGGCTGACCCCATAGGGACGACGGAGCAGCGTGAAACTGGCCGGCCAGAGCCGCCCGTACCCGGCCACGTCGACCACGCTGACGCCGGGGCCGTGCCGGATCGTAGCCGGACGCGACCTGGTCAGCTCGCGCAACCACGGTTCCCAGACGACACGTTGGTGCAGGACACCGCCCCTGCCCCGGCCGCTCACCGTCAGCCACACGGAGTATCCCCTGGGGCTAGTGTCGGACCCGCCGGCGGCGCTTACGGCGTGCGCCGCAGCGGTGACCCGCCCCGCCCGCCCCGCCCTTCCCCCCTGCGACCCCTGCGCCAGATGCGCGGTCACCAGGACGCGCCTCGCGGGAGCACGAGCGGCACCCCACCACTGCACCAGGCGGACGAGCCAGGACAGCACCAGAAAGGCTCCCGGAGCCAGCGTCGCGCGGATGACGGCCCCTCCGTGCCCGACCCGCGGGTCGGTACTCAGCCGATACCCCAGCGCGATGAGGGCGGCCAACGCCACGACGCTGCCGATCACGAACATCGGCGCGCGAGCACGCCGATTCGCCAAGCTAGCTGCATTTCCGCTGCTGGCCATCGCGTCGTCCTACCTGTTCGCCCCTTAGACGTAGCCACGACGCTAGCAACGCCGAGCAAGGCTCACATCGCGCGTCCGTTCCAGATTCCCACCGCGTTGCTCGACAGGCGTACCGCAGGGGCATGAATATGACTCGCTGGTATATCCGAACGCGAGTCCCTATTCCGGGGACGGGGGATCGACGTACTCGCCGAACGGCTCGACCGATCCGTCCCAGCCGAGCCAACCCTGTTGGGTCATCCGTCCGTCGGCGTAGATGTAGGACCAGCGGGCGCCGTCCTCACCTTCGAAGTGGACGACGCCGGAGCGAACGAACGGCGCGATCGCGACGTAGAAGGCGATGGCCTGCTTCGACCACTTGGGGTCGCCCTCGTCGTCGTGATCGAACTCGATCCAGTCCCCGTCGCGGGTGATCGAGGCCCTGGCCTCGCTCGCTACGTCGACGAGCCGGTCATTCACCTCAGCCATGTCGGGCTCGTACCAACCACTCTGTTCGGCCATGGCGGCCTTGGCGGCGGCGGTCGCAGCGGCATCGTCCGACTCCGGTAGGTGCAGACGGCCGGAAGGCCACACCGAATATCCCACGGCGGGCAGTCTACGGTCGTCGATGTTCTGCGACTCGAACAGCGACCTGGCGCCGGGTCAGTCCGACGGCGGCGGCCAAGCGGGCGACGTCGGCTGTTGTGGGGCCGGCTCGTAGCGTGGCGGTCAGCGTCTCCCGGCCGACGGGACGGGTCCGCGTCTCCGCAGGCGCGATGCGATCGGCGCTGACCAGGGCCTGGCCGGCTCCGGCCGCGTCGCCGAGGTTCAGGTGAGCACGTGCGATGTCGATCAGGTGGGCGGCTCGATGTTCGGCGGGGAGCGGGTGTCAGCCGTTGGCACCGATGGCCCGTCGGCGATGTCTGGTCGCACGAGGACGTGCTGCGAACCTCACGTGAGCCGACGGTGGGCCGATGAGCGGCATGGCGTAGCACGGTGCTACGCCTCAGTAGACTCGCCACCTTCAGTGACGTAGAACTGCCTCTCGTTCCAATGATCAAAGTGATAGCTGACATCGGGGGTCAGTGCCAAGTCACTGGTGAACAGAAGGAGTTCGACATCCGTGTCTCCCAAGATTCCGGCTAGCCACTCGCGCCAGTCGTCCTCCTCTTCATCGAAGAGCGCAGGGCTCATGTCGGCGAGAAGCTCGGCCTCCTCGAAGATCAGGTAGAGCGCCAGTTCCTCCAGCACGGTGTGCGCGACGAGGTCCCCATGAGCAAACCGCCGACGAAGTCTGATGACTGCTGCCCTGAGTTCGTAGACGAACTCGTAGTCGTAACGGGGCAGGAACTGGGGTGGCAGTTCACCGTCGAACCACGAGGCTGCAAGTTGGCCCAAATGCGTGCCTCGCGGATGTTCCGCTAGAGCCCTGAGGTCGTCCGCGAGGTGATCGTGGACGAGGTCGCTACCTACCGCGAACGTCGTTGCGCAGGCTTGGCTGTACAGTTCGTTGAGCGCTTCGGACCAGGCGTCATGGCTCTGGTCGATCTTGCGAAGCCAGTCGTCCTCGGCTTTGTCGGAGCTGTGCACGTCTCCTGGCAGCTTGCTCCAGCCCAGGGCCCGGCAGACACCCCGAACCTTGTCTCGGCGGATGGCGGCCCCCGACTCGTAACGACTCCAGGACTTCGCACCAACTCCAGCCTTCGCGGCTGCCTCGTCGATGCTCAGGTTGAGCGCGATTCGTCGTTCACGGATGGCGCTCGCCAGCGCCGTGCTTCCCGAGGTGGTGCGAGGAGGCATGAACGTCTCCTTAGTGACCGGACACAACCAGGTAAGTATAGACAAGGCAGGGTGGCGAGTCGAGCAGCGGCTATGGAGCTTGAGTGCCTGGGCGTGTACTACCGTCACGGGTGTGAAGGAACGCGCTGCGGCTTATGAGCCCCTGACGGTGGAGCGTCTGGCTCCCCTGCTTGTCAGTGCTAGTGAGGCGCGGCGGTGGCGGCTGGTGGCAGAGTTCCTGGAGGAGTATCGATGGGAGCCGGCCGAGCTTCGAGCAGGTCTGCTGGACGTGGAACCGGCTCCAACCGGCGATGAGCGTTGGGACGTGTTCCTCGCGGCGTTGGCAGAGCACCTGGCTGCCAAGGATGGGCGCGGCGCGCCATCGTGGGTTGCGACGCGGTCGCTGCGCCAGTTCTGGTTCCCCTTCAATACCCCAGCAGCTCGGGTCGACGCGGTGGTGCATGCCCCGGCAGCGTTCAGGCGGCGTGGGGTGTATGTAGCGGCCCAGGAGTTGAACGTCGCGTGAGCGCGGATGAGCCCCTGCTGGATCGCGCGTCGATCGAAGACGCTTTTCGCCGACTGGGCGACCGGCTGGCGAAGCGGGGGGTGGTTGCGGATGTTTACATTTTTGGTGGGGCTGCGATGGCTCTGGCCTATGACGCCCGTCGGGCGACCCGGGATATAGATGCCGTTTTTCAGCCGCACGGTGTCGTGCTCGACGAAGCAAGGGCTGTCGCAGACGAGCTTGGTCTTCCGTATTGGTGGCTCAACGAGCAGGCGAGCGTCTACGTGGCTCCCGGCGGCGATGTGATGGCCCCTCGTGTGTTCGACCACCCTGGCCTACGGGTGGCGGCGGCGTCTCCAGAGCATCTGCTTGCCATGAAAGTGCTCGCTGCGCGGCGACGGGACGCCGAGGATATCCGCTTCCTGGTCGAGCGACTTGGACTGACCAGTTCGGATCAGGTGGTCAGCCTGTGCGCGGAAGTATTTCCAGACGAAGAGGTACCGGCCCGGGCTCGACTCGTACTCGATGACGTTTTCACCGACGGCAAATAGGTAGCCATTCTTCGAACAATCCGCCAGGCGATACCGGAAGGGCTTCCGGAGGCACCACCGGCGTCGATGAACGTCGTACCGTGTTCCGATGGTCTCGGGTGCGGTGCGGTACTACGACGATTTCCTCACCGAGCGGGACTGGCTCGCCGAGGGGCTGAGCTGGGCCGTGGTGCAGCCGGCGAGTGTCGAGGCCACCGTCGACGGGGTCATCAGGCGGCTGCGGGCCAGGCGTGTCGAGCCGGGTGACGACCAGTCGGGCGAGCTTGCCGACCTGGCCCAGATCGGCCCGAACGTGCTGGTGTTCCAGGACAATGGCTGCGCGTTGAGCCGGCCCGAGGTGCTGCGCTGGCTGAGCGACGGCACGCGGGTGCACACCGTCGAGTGGACCGTGAACGGCAACGGCGGCCTGACGTACGCGGTGTACGGCCGGGTGCTCGCCTGGATGGACCTGAACGACCCGGAGCGGCGACACGGCGACGACCCGTCCGCATTCGCCGAGGACCTTGACGACGTACGCGCCGCGCGCGGAACCGGGTACGTGCGGTCGGCGGCGATGGCGTTCGTCGAGCGGCGGACCGGGGTGCGGCTGCCGGCCGAGTGGATGGGCGACGAGGGGGCCGATCCGCAGGCCGGGCCGTGGGTGACCGTGCGGCTGCCGCACATCCCGGCCGACCCCAGGCCGCCGTCGAACTTCGGGCACTACGAGCCCGACCTGGACGCGCGGCTGCGGGCCGCGCCGGATCAGGTACGGCGGGCGGCGGTGGCGCACGCCGTACGGGCGGTGGCCACGCGGCTCCGGTTCAGCGACGACGACCTGGCGAGGCAGGCGGTCGAGGCCGTCGAGCGGGGCCTGACCGTGGACGGGGAGACCCGGTGGAGGATCGTCCGCCTCACGGCGCAGGGCGGTGACGTCCGGGCCGGCGCCGATGCCGTGCACGCCCTGCACGCGGCGCTGGGCGCGGGAATGGCCGCCGTCGACGCGCTGGGCGCCGCGCGGCACGCGCTCGGCGACGGCTGGCCGGCGGTGCGTCAGGACCTGTACCGCCTGGTACGGGAGACCGGCTGACCGAGCTTGATCGACGCCAAGATCTGCACAACATGCCTGATGTTGCTGCCTCAGCCACGCGTGAGACAGCAACATCCCCGAAGTTGCTGCCACGAACACCACGCCACGAACACCACGCCACGAACACCAGGTCAGCGGGCGGCGGGACTTTTTCCGCCACCGCGTCGAATCGGGGGCTGCTCGTTCGTGGTACGGGTGGAGGCGGTCGGCGGAAGGCCGCCCCGGAGAAGGGGAGTTCTGAGATGGCGCGGTACCTGATCTCGTTCAACGACGGTGCGATGGACCACATCCCCGCCGAGGAGTTGCCCGAGGTGGGCAAGGCGGCGCACGCCGTGCTCCAGGAGGCCGTCGACGCGGGAGTCTGGGTGTTCGGCGGCGGCCTTCAACGGCAGCAGGCCAGCATCGTAGCCACGGACGGGTCGGTCACCGACGGCCTCTACCCGGAGACCAAGGAGGTCATCGGCGGGTTCGTGGTCGTCGACGTGGCCACCCGCGAGGAGGCGCTCGGCTGGGCTGCCAAGTTCGCCGCCGGCTGCCGCTGCGCCCAGGAGGTCCGGGAGATCATGGCCGACCCCGAGATGGAGGAGATGCTCCGCCGCGCCGACCGTCGAGGGTGACCTCGTGTCCAGTGCGCGACGAACCGATCGAGGCTGCGGCCTGCGGATTTAGCCCGGGCCAGTGGCGTCGATCGCTGACCCGGGCGTACGCGTCCGGCTGCTCGAGCCGGTGGAGGTCGTCGTCGCCGACGGCCCCCAGGCGGTGAACGGCGTACGCCGCGAGGCGGTCCTGGCGACGTTGGCGCTGCACGTGGGCCGGGTCGTGAGCGTCGACCGACTCGTCGACGTGGTCTGGGGTGAGAGTCCACCCGCGACGGCCGGGAACACGCTGCAACGTCACGTCTCCTACCTGCGCGGGGTGCTCGGCGAGCCTGGATCGATCGTGGCGCGTCGGCCCGGCTATCTGCTTCGACACCGGGCCGGAGTCCATGGACGTCCAGGCCGCCGAGCGCCTTCTCGACCTGGCTCGGCGTACGACGGATCGGGCGGAGCGGGTGGTTCTAGGTGTGCTGAGGAGCGGTATACCTCAGAGGTATGAACATTCCACCGAGGTATACCGCTCACCACCGCCAGCGCCCGCCGCGACCACCGGCGACCCAGCCGGCCGGGTAGCGCAGGCTGTACCAGAAGGAGGGCAGCAGGGGGGATCGTCCCTGGATCGGAATTCTTGAACCCTTGATGGCGTCAAGCGTTTCCGAGACAGAGGAGCAGTCATGCCGCCGCACGCCGTTACGTCCACGCGCCGCCGAGCCCTGCGGGCGGTCGCCGCGACGCTGGCCGCCGCCACCATCCTGACCGGCTCGGCCGCGTTCGCCGCCACCGACAGCGGTCGCCCGGCCGGGCCACGCGACGCCGTGCAGCGGCAACTGGACGGCCTGGTCAGCGAGAGCGGCTTCCCCGGCGTCCTCGCCTCCGTGCGGGGGGCCGACGGCCGGGTCCGCGACTACACCGCCGGGGTCGGCGACCTCCAGACGCGCCGCCCGGTTCCCCGGGACGGCCAGGTCCGCATCGGCAGCAACACCAAGACCTTCACCGCGGTGGTCGTCCTGCAGTTGGTGGGGGAGGGACGCATCGACCTGGATGCCACGGTCGAGCACTACCTACCCGGAGTCGTGCGAGGTCACGGCAACGACGGCAACGCGATCACCGTACGTCAGCTGTTGCAGCAGACGAGCGGCCTGGCGGACTACGACGACGTGCTCTTCACCAAGGTGCAGGACCTCGTCGACAAGAGCCACTCGTACTACCAGCCGAGGCGGCTGGTGGATGCCGCGCTGACGAACGCGCCGCACTTCGCGCCGGGTGCGAGGTGGGAGTACAGCAACACGAACTACGTCCTCGCCGGGCTCGTCGTCGAGCAGGTCACCGAGCGTCCCATCGGCGAGGAGATCACCAATCGGATCATCAGGCCACTCGGCCTGCGCGACACCTACTGGCCGGGGGTGGGGGAGCAGACTCTTCGGGGTACGCACCCGCACGGTTACGTCGGACTGGCCCCGGGCGCACCGTGGGTGGACGTCACCGACATGGACCCGTCGCTGGGCTGGGCCGCCGGCCAACTGGTCTCCACGCCCGACGAGCTGCGGACCTTCTTCCAGGCGCTCGTCGACGGCCGTCTGCTCAAGCCCGCGCAGCAGAAGGCGATGATGACGACGGTGCCCGCGCCCGGCTTCGAGCCGACCGGCGAGTACGCGTACGGGCTGGGCATCGCCAGCCACGAGCTGCCCTGCGGCGGCGAAGCCTGGGGCCACGGTGGCGACATCCAGGGCTTCGAGACCCGCAACCTGGTCACCCGCGACGGCCGTGGGGCCGTGGTCGCCGTGACCGGCCTGCCGACCGGTGAGCAGATGCTCGCCGAGGTGAACGAGAGCGTCGAGACGGCGCTGTGCGCCACCGACCACTGAGCATCGTCGGCCCGGTGACATCGCACGCCGACCTGCGCGCCTACCTTCCGGCCGCTACGCCGAGCCGACGCCGTAGGAAGGCGGCTCCCAGCGGGTGCCGGTAATCCCGGCCGCCTGCTCGTGCGCGCGGTTGAGGATCGACTCCGCCTCCCGCCGCGCGGCCGTCACGATGCTCTCCGCCTCGAGTCGCGCGACGGCGCGGTGGTCCTCGGCCTGCTTCTCGGCGAGGTCGAGGATCTGCTCCACGCGGGAACCCAGGCCGCTGAGGGTCGGCGTCTCCCGCTTGCGCCGTCGCGGAGCGGCGACTCCCGTTCCGGCGGCGGCCCGGTCGTCCTCCCCCCGGTCGGCCAGGCCGTCCTCGACGAGGTGGGACTCGCTGGTGCCGATCAGGGAGAGCGCGACTCCGATCGCGGCGACCGCGACACCGGACCAGACGGCGGCCGGCCCCAGGGCCGGACCGACCGCGCCGCCGACGCCGAGCCCGACGAGGACGGCTGCGGTCCTGGCTGGCTTGCGCACGGGTCCTCCAACGACGGTACGAGCGGGGGCATCGGCTTCCAGCATGACGATCAAGTCAAGCTCTCCGGCCCGAAAACTCCATCGTGGAACGAGGTCGGTCACCGTGCGGGGGAGTGGATTCCCGCCAGGGAGAGGGCCAGGAGTCGTTCCGCCTTCGCGGCGTCGGCCGGTTGGGCAGCGAGAGAGATGGCGTTGGCGAGGGTCATCACGTCCGCCATGACGACATCCGGGCGTACGGCTCCTTGCTCAACGGCCCGACGCAACAGCTTGTCGCCCGCTGCGCTGAGCGTCGCGCCGCAGGTCTCGTTCTCCTCGGGTGGCGCGTTCAGCAGTGTCACCGCGAGCCCACGGGTCGTCGTGGCGTACACGGTGACCTCCCGCAACCAGGTGGTGAAGGCGGCGAGAGCGTCCGGCTCGGCCAGCAGGTCCTCGGCGCGACCGGCGAGGTTCCGCACGCAGGTCCGGAAGACGGCCTGGAGCAGGGACCACCGGGACGGGAAGCGCCGGTGCAGGGTCGCCGAGCCGACCCCGGCGGAGCGGGCGATCTCCTCCAGCGAGGCGTACGCGCCATCGCGGGCGATCGCCTCGGCGGCCGCCTTCACGATGAGGTCGTAGTTGCGTTGTGCGTCGGCTCTCATGGCCCGCCCTTGCCAAAGTGGGGTGGTCCCCCATATCGTAACCGACGACAAGTGGGGGGACGCCCCACTTAATTTGGAGGCATCATGGCTGTCCTCGTCATCGGCGCGACCGGCAAGCAGGGAGGGGCTACCGCCCGGGCCCTGCTCGACCGTGGCGTCGAGGTCCGTGCCCTGGTTCGCGACGTCGCCACCGACAGCGCCCAGGCTCTGGCCGCGCGCGGCGCCGAACTGATCAAGGGCGACCTGGACGACCTCGCGTCGCTGCTCGCCGCGGCCCAGGGGATGGACGGCCTCTTCTCGATCCCGTTTCCCGACGTGGCGAACCTGCAGGGCGACGCCGAGCTGACCCGCGGTCGGAACGTCGTCGAGGCCGCCCGCCGGGCCGGCGTGGCACACGTCGTACACAGCAGTGTTTCCGGCGCGGGCGACTTCCACCGCAGCCAGCCCGGCTGGGCCGAGGGCCGCTGGGACCGGCACTACTGGGAGAGCAAGGCGGCGATCGACGAGATGGTCCGCACCGGCGGCTTCGCGCACTGGACCGTGCTGGCGCCCTCGACCTTCATGGAGAACCTCGTCGGCTGGTCGTACCTCTTCGGTGACTGGTCCAGCGGCACGATCATCACCGGCTTCGCGGCGGACACCCAGCTCCCCTGGGTCGCCGTCGACGACATCGGAGAGGCCGCGGCGATCGCGTTCACGGACCCGGGACGGCTCGACGGCCTGGACGTCGAACTCGCCGGCGACCTGCTCACCATGACCGAGGTGGCCGCGATCCTCGGCGAGGTCACCGGCCGGACGATCTCCGCGCCCGTGCTCACTCCCCGGGAAGCCGTCGAACGCGGACTGCTTCCCGCCATGATCAATACGGTCGAGCGGATCAACGAGAACGGCAGCCCGGCCCGTCCCGAGATCACCCGGGCGCTCGGCCTGCCCACGACCGACTTCCGGACGTGGGCACGCCGCACGTTCTCCTGAGGGGTCACATCGAGGCGGTGGCCGGGGTCCGGGTCGCGCTGACCCGGCGGCGGCGCACCGGGTACGGGATCGGGTGGGAGATGCCCCAGGCGGCGCCCTTGCAGACGACCTCCTTGTAGCGGGCCGCCAGCCGCCCGGTCAGCTGGGACGGCTTGGCCCGGTCGTCGGCGGTCACGTACTGGATGATGCCGTCGCGGCGGCCGAGGCTGATGCACTGGTTGAAGTAGCGCAGTGGCGCGTTCGGCATCTTCGTCCGGCCGGTCAGGCGCGCGGCGATGGCGTCGGCCGCCTGCCAGGCCATCGGAGTTCCCGAGGCGCAGGACATCCGTAGCGGCTTGCCGCCCGGCCCGGCGGCGAGTCCGGCGTCGCCGACCGCGTACACGTCCGGGTGCGAGACGGACCGCATGGTGTCGTCGACGATGATCTGCCCGGTGGCCGCGACGGTCAGACCGGTGGCGGCGGCGATGGGGTGGACGGCGAAGCCGGCCGTCCACACGGTCACCGTGGCCGGGATCGTCGCACCGTCGGCGGTGACCACGCCGGCCGGCTCAACCCGAACGACGTCGGTTTGCTCGTGCACCGTGATGCCGAGCCGGTTCGTGACGCCCCGCAGGTGGTGTCGCGCCCTGTCGTTCAGCCAGTCACCGAGACCGCCGCGGACGGCGATCGCGACGTCGAGGTCGGGCCGGGCCTCGGCGATCTCGGTGACGGCCTCGAGGCCGGTGAGACCTCCGCCGACCACGAGCACCCGCTGCCCGGCCGCGAGGTGGGCGAGACGGTCCCGCAGCCGCAGCGCCGACGGTCGGCCCGCGAGGTCGTACGCGTGCTCGGCGACGCCGGGAACGCCGTGGTCGGCGGAGGCGCTGCCGAGGGCGTAGACGAGCGTGTCGTACGCGATTTCGTCGTTGCCGTGCTCGTCGGTCAGTGCGACGGTCCGGCGGTCGACGTCGACGGCGGTGACCCGGGCGACGCGGACCCGCACGCCGGTGCCCGCGTACACCCGGCTCAGCTCGCGGCGCGTGAGGTCCTGGCCGGCGGCGAGCTGGTGCATGCGTACCCGCTCGACGAAGTCGGCCTCGGCGTTGACAACGGTGATCTCGATGTCGTCGGGGTGCAACCGGCGGGCGAGGCGGCCGGCGGCGGTCGCTCCGGCGTAGCCGGCTCCGAGGACGACGATGCGGTGCTTCATGGCGGCGCTCCTGTCTCGGCGATGGTCGCTACCTGAACCGGGCGGCGACGCTGTTGCTGACAGGAGGCGGCTATGACCTGGGTCACCACACGTGCAGGAGCGGCTCCGAGTGCGCGGTGACGGACCACTGGCGGGTGACGCGTTCGAGCTTGTCGGGGTTGACCTGGACGCGGATCGCCGCGACTCCCTCGGGTGTCATCTCCAGGGACATGACACCGACGACCTGCTCGCCGGTCACGACGACGACCGCGGGGCCGCCGTTGACGACCTCGGCGTAGAGGGCGGGGCTGCTGCCGCCCACCAGGTTCCGCTTCACGTCGCTGGGCCGGAAGAGGCCGCGCAGGAACTTCGCCACCGCCAGCGCGCCGACGACCGGCGTGGTGCGGGCCGGGATCTTGCCGCCGCCGTCACCGACGCTCGTCACGTCCCCGGTCAACAACTCCACCAGCCGCTGGATCTGGCCGCTGTTGGCCGCCGTGAGGAACTCGGTGACGATCTTCCGGGCGGCGGCGTCGTCCACCTCGCCGCGCGCCCGGCCGGCGGCGACGTGCTGCTTGGCACGGCGGTAGATCTGCTGGCAGTTCGACTCGGTGAGGTCGAGGATCTCGGCGATCTCGCTGTGCGGGTAGCCGAACGCCTCGCGCAGCACGTACACCGCGCGCTCGTTGGGCGACAGCCGCTCCATGAGGGTGAGCACCGCCATCGAGACCGATTCGCGCTGCTCGACGGTGTCGACCGGGCCGAGCATCCGATCCCCGGCGAGGACGGGCTCGGGCAGCCAGGTGCCCACGTAGGTCTCGCGCCGGGCGCGCGCCGAGGTGAGCTGGTTGAGGCACAGGTTGGTGAGCACCCTGGTCAGCCAGGCCTCGGGCGTCTCGACGCGCTCCCGGTTGGTGGCCTGCCAGCGCAGGAACGTGTCCTGGACCGCGTCCTCGGCGTCGCTGGCCGAGCCCAGCAGTCGATAGGCGATCGCCTCCAGGCGGGGCCGGGAGCGCTCGAACACCTCGATCTCGTCGGGACGCAGTGGCATGGCTCGACAGTAACCGCGCTTGTCGCGCAGCTATCCGTCCGTCAAGGACAGATGTCGCTAACCGGACAAGACGGTAAAGCCCCTGGTAGAGGACCCTTGAGGCAGGCGAGAGGGCGAGGGATGTCGGGCCACATCCCCACCCGCGCGCCCGGTGCGGACAGCATCGTCCGCTCCGGTGCCGCCCTCGCCGGCCCGGCCCCGCCGGTGCGGGCCCGGCACAGCCGCCGGCCCCGACGAGGCGTACGGCTCGGCCGTCCCACACCGCTGGAGGCGCCCGCAGCGGTGTCACCGTCCACCGCCGGCGACGTCGCCCACCGGCACGTCGCCTATGTGCCCTGTCGACCACACGCATCGTGGATCCCGCCCTGTTCGGCGTCGCTCACCCGCGCGCCCGACCGGGCGACCGAATCAGAGAGGCCCTGTCATGGCGGCTCCCACCGCGACCGCAGCCCTGAACGCATCCGTCTTCTCGCCGGGTGACCAGATGCTGCTGACCGTCACGTACTCCGACGCCGACACCAAACCGCTGACCGTCACCATCGTGGTCACCGACGCGCAGGGCAACAGCAGCGCGCCGGTCAAGGTCACCGCGGTCATCGACCCGCTCACCGTGACCGTCTCCGACAACTCCGGACGTACCTGGACCCGGGTCTCCGACAACGGCTCGGTTGCCGTGTACCGGGCGGTGGCGTGATGCCCCGGGTCACCGTTCAGGTCCGCGACGCCGCCGGACACACGGCGACCGCCGGGGTCGACTACACCGTGCGCCAACCGGTGCTCGGCGGCTACTACCTGTCCGGCGGGGCCGACCCCACCGCCGACATGGCCGGCGGCAACTTCCGCTCGTTGACCCAGTACCGCAGCTTCGCCGACGGGTACATCTTTCCCGGCTACAACCGGCCGTGGCTGGTCAACCTGGGCAAGGCCGGCGTGCAGATGAACATGGTCCTGGAGCTGAAGCACTACGGCGCCGGCAACGCCGGGCCGCAGACCTTCACCGTGGACGGCGTCACCTACACCGTTCCCGCGCCGTCGATGACGATCCAGCAGCGCCCCGGCACCAGCTGGCCGAAGGCGTACGGCTACACCCAGGTGCTCAACGGCCAGTGCGACGGGTTGTTCGCGCGGGCCCTGTCCCAGTACCGGTCGCTCGGCTTCGGGGTGAACATCCAACTCGCGTCCGAGTTGGACACCGACCACGAGTTCGGTACGACCGAGGCCGGCAAGGCGTACACCTGGGCCGAGTCCGACGCGCGGGCGGTGCAGGCCGTGACGTACATCGTCACCTGGTTCAAGGCCCGGACCCTGCCCACCGGCACGACCTTCTCGGTCGGGGTGGGCGGCTTCGACCGGGCGTGCTTCCAGCGCACCCACACCGAGGCGCTGATGTCACGGCTGGACTACCTCCAGTGGAACGCCTACGCGACCGCGTCCGGCCAGACCGCGCTGGCCCGCTTCCGCCGGACCAAGGACTGGGCGGTGGCGGACCTCGGCCCGGTGGCGCTGTCCCGGCCGGTGATCATCGCGGAGTACGGGGTGCGGTCCGCCGAGATCCCCGACCAGGCCGCCTGGATCGCCACCGTTCCGGCGGCGATCGCGCAGCTCAACGCCGAGCGGGGTCCCCTCATCGCGCGGACCAACTACTTCAACTCCGGGTGGGGCACCCTGTCGCCGAAGGCGGCCGGGTTGGCCGCGCTGCGGACCGCGTACGCCACCCGGCCGTACGTCTGATCGACGCGGTCACTCCGCTTCGAGCCGCTCGGCGTACGCGTCGCGCAGTGCGGGCCAGCCGAAGTCCTTGGCCTCGGCGCCGCGGATCGGGCCGACCGGGTCTCCATCGAGCAGCCGGTCGGCCACGTCGAGGCAGAGGTGCCAGCCCGCGGCGACCATCGGCAGCGCGCCCGGTTCGGCGACGGTGTGTCGCAGGGTGAGCCGGGTGTCGCTGCCCGAGGCCGTCAGCTCCCACCGCAGCAGGTCGTCGCCCCAGGTGTATTCGAGCAGGTGAGGCGGCTCGGCTCGGCGTACGGCCGCGGTCTGCTGCACGGACGTCTCGCCGTCGACGAGGGTGAGCACGGCGGCGCCGGGGATGCCGAGGTCCCGGTCGGCGAGGAACGGCGCCCACTGCGCGAGCTGTGCCGGATCGGTCAGCGCCGCCCAGACCGCGCCGGGTGGATGCCGCAGGTCACGGACGAACACCAGGGTCGCACCGCCGTCGGCGTGTTCGGCGCGCGCCTCGGCGGGTGGGCTCGGGCGGAACGCGTCGCGGTCCATGTCACTGCTCCTGACTGTCGAGGTGTCGTTGCAGGGCGTCCAGGTGCCGACCCCACAGCCGGCGGTACGGGTCGAGCCAGCCGTCGACCGCTCGCAGCGGACCCGGGTCGAGGCGGTAGATCCGCTGCCGGGCGGCGACCCGGCAGGAGACGAAGCCGGCCTCGCGCAACACCCGCAGGTGTTTGGAGACGGCTGGCTGGCTGACGCCGAGCCCGTCGACCAGTTCGTTGACGCTGCGGTCGGCGTCGCGGAGCGCGTCGAGGATGCGGCGTCGGGTGGGCTCGGCGAGGACGGTGAAGGCGTCGGTGGACACCCGCTCAATATGCCTCTGCCATCATATGTCTGTCAACGTATATGACGGTGGCGGTCGTCCCGGAGCGGCATCGGGGACGGCTACCTATGCTCGGAGCATGGAACTGCGGATCTTCACCGAACCCCAGCAGGGCGCCACCTACGACCAGTTGCTCGCGGTCGCCCGCCGCGCCGAGGACGCCGGCTTCGGCGCGTTCTTCCGCTCCGACCACTACCTGAAGATGGGCTCGGTGAGCGGCGACCCAGGCCCCACCGACGCGTGGACGACGCTGGCCGGTCTGGCCCGCGACACCAGCCGCATCCGGCTGGGCACGCTGATGACCGCCGCCACGTTCCGGCTGCCCGGCCCGCTGGCGATCACGGTGGCGCAGGTCGACCAGATGAGCGGCGGTCGGGTGGAGCTGGGCATCGGCACCGGCTGGTACGGCGACGAGCACAGCGCGTACGGCATCCCGTTCCCGGCCCTGGGTGAGCGGTTCGACCGGCTGGAGGAGCAGCTCGCGGTCATCACCGGCCTCTGGTCCACCCCGGCGGGGGAGACGTTCAGCCACCCCGGCCGGTACTACCCGGTCACCGACTCGCCCGCCCTGCCCAAGCCGGTGCAGCAGCCCCGCCCGCCGATCCTGCTCGGCGGGATGGGGCCGAAGCGGACGCCCCGGCTGGCCGCCCGCTACGCCGACGAGTTCAACCTGCCGTTCGCCTCGCCGGCGGACTCGGCGGCGCAGTTCGAGCGCGTCCGCGCTGCGTGCGCCGAGATCGGCCGCGACCCGGCGGAACTGGTCTGGTCCAACGCCCTGGTGCTCTGCTGCGGACGCGACGACGCCGAGGTGGCCCGCCGGGCCGCCGCCATCGGCCGTGACCCGGACGAGCTGCGGGCCAACGGTGTCGCCGGCACGCCCGACGAGGTCCTGAACACCATCGACCGGTACGCCAAGATCGGCAGCCAGCGGATCTACCTCCAGGTGCTGGACCTGGCCGACCTCGACCACCTCGACCTGGTCGCGAGCGAGGTGCTGGCGAACCTGTGACCCGTCAGGCGCGGTGCTGCGCGTGCCGGCCCGGCTCGCGCAGCACCGTGTCCAACCGGCCGTCACGGTCGCTGTCCACATAGGTGATGTCCGGTACGCCGTCACCGTCCACGTCGATCTGGACGATGTCGGCCACGCCATCACCGTCGAGGTCGGTGACGATCTCGACCGACCCGTCCAGGTGTCGCGTCACGATCGACCGCGACTCGCCGGCGGGCTCGCGGGGCGGTGGCCCCGGCGACGGTACGGGCGTGGGCGCGGGAGCGGGCGCGGGCGTCGGCCGGGGACCGGGTGTGGGCGCCGGGTGGTTCGGCAACCGGACGTCTGGCGGCGCACTGGCCGGCTCGACCGCGCTGCCGGTCGGGTCCAGCTCCTCCTCCGACGGGAAGACGTCGCCTCGCAGGGCCGGATCACGGTAGCTGCTCATGAGCGTAGGGTTCCCCGACGACGGCGAGAACAACCGTGCCCGATCGTCGGGTGTCCTCGGTGCCCGGTCTGGCGGAAGATGTCGGGACCGACGCCACGGTCATGAAACGGGGGTCCACGGGTGGAATTGCGCCGGAATCGGGGGGCCCGTGCGCTCGCCCTGGCCTGCGTACTCGGTGGGGTGATCCTGCTGGCCTATCCCAGCGACCGCGCCCTGCTACGGACGATCATCGCGGTGGGTGCCATCGCGCTCGGCGCGGTGGCGCTGGTCAGCGCGATGCGGCCGTTCCGGTTCGGGATCCACGCGGACGGGCTGAGCATCCGGCGGCCGGGCCTGCGCCGGGAGTTCCAGTGGGCCGAGGTCGACGCGGTGGTCCTCGACGAGCCGCCTCGACGTGATGGCTACCCGACCCCGCCGAGGTTGTTGCTGGTACCTGCGCAGGGTGTGCCGCGTGAGCCGGTGACCGCCCGCCACCCGCTCGACGGTCGGCCGGCCATCGAGCTGCTCGTCCTCGACCAGGTCCGCGAGCAACCCGAGCAGGTGTCCGAAGCGCTCACCCGGCATGCCGGAGACCGCTTCGTCGACCTGCTCGCTCTGCGGCGCGCCGCCTTCGCCGTCCCGGACATCAGTGTGGGCCTGCGCGGCTACGCCATGGACCGGGTCGATCGGTTGATCCGGCGCGGCCAGGACGCCCTGCTGTCCGGCGACGAGGCGGCCCGGCAGGCGGCCTGCGGTGAGATCGAACGCGCCACCGCGGCCGGTCTGCCGCGCGCCCAACGTGGTTACAACTCGTACCAGGTGGATACGGTTCTAGACGCCCTCATCGCCGCCCTGAGCGACCAGCAGTCCACCGATCGGGAGACCGCCACGTGACCACCCCGGGACCGAACGCCACGTCGACCGCAGCTTCCGAGGTGCCACGCCGCAACTGGGCCGGCAACGTCCGGTACGCGGCTCGGGCGTTCCACCGACCGACCTCCCTCGACGACGTGCGTCGCCTCGTCGCCGGCAGTCGGCGCGTCCGCGCCCTCGGCACGGGGCACTCCTTCAACCGCTTCGGCGACACCGACGGCGACCTGGTGAGCCTGGCCGGCCTGCCGCCGACCGTCGAGGTGGACCGCGAACGCGGCCAGGTCACCGTGAGCGGCGCGATGCGCTACGGCGACCTCGCCGGACACCTGCACACCCAGGGGTACGCGCTGGCCAACATGGCCTCGCTGCCGCACATCTCGGTCGCCGGCGCGGTGGCCACCGCAACCCACGGCTCCGGCCCCACCCACGGCAACCTGGCCAGCGCCGTCGCCGGCCTGGAGCTGGTCACCGCCGACGGCGACCTGCTGCGGGTCGACCGCGACGACGACACGTTCGCCGGCATGGTGGTGGGGCTCGGCGCGCTCGGCCTGGTCACCCGGGTCACCCTGGACCTGGTGCCGGCCTTCGAGCTGCGCCAGTACGTGCGGCTCAACCTCGACCCGGCCGCGCTGAACGAGGCGCTCGACTCGGCGTACAGCGTGAGTGTCTTCACCGACTGGCGTACGCCGCGCCTGCGGGAGGTGTGGCGCAAGCAGCTCGCGGACCAGCCGCCGCCGGAGGCGGACTGGCTCGGCACCACCCCGGCCGACCAGCCACGACACCCGGTGCTCGGCATGCCGCCGGAGAACTGCACCCCGCAACTCGGCGAGCCCGGCCCGTGGCACGAGCGCCTGCCGCACTTCAAGCTCGGCTTCACCCCGAGCAGCGGCGACGAGTTGCAGTCCGAGTACCACCTGCCGCGTACCGCCGTCGCCGACGCGCTCGCCGCCCTGGCCGACGTGGCGCACCTGATCGCCCCGGTCCTGCACGTGTGCGAGCTGCGGACGGTGGCCGCCGACGAGCTGTGGCTGAGTCCCAACCACCAGCGGGACAGCTTCGTCGTCCACTTCACCTGGGTCGACGACACCGACGCGGTGCTACCCGTGCTGGCCGAGGTGGAGGCGCGACTGGCCCGGTTCGCTCCGCGCCCGCACTGGGGCAAGGTGTTCGTCACCGCCCCCACCGAACTGGCCGCCCGCTACCCCCACCACGCCGACTTCACGGCCCTGCTGACAAAGCTGGACCCCAAGGCCAAGTTCCACACCAACCAGCTGGCCCACTACTTCCCCCGCTGACCCCCGGCCCGGGTGTTCAGGCCCTCGCCCGGGTGTTCAGGCCCCCGTTGATCATGAAGTTATTGCCCTTCGGCGCGGCGTGTCGGCGCAATAACTTCATGATCAGCGGGAAGGGGTGGGGGTGCGTAGGGTGGCGCGTTGGACTGCGCGGCTGATGTCGCTGGGGGAGACGATTCCGGTCAGGCGGCCGTCGTCTCCTACCACCAGGGCTCGGCCGTCGGCGCACTCGGTGAGCCGGGGGAGCAGGTCGTTGAGCTGTTCACCCGGCTGGGCGAGCACCAGCTCATCGGCCCGGCAGGCCACCTCGGCCAGCGTGGTCGACGCGCGCCGTTCAGCCGGTACGCCCCGCACCCGGTCCACGGTGACCAGGCCGGTCGGCCGCCCCTGGTCGGTCAGCGGCAGCGCCGAATGCCGGTACGCGAAGAGGTAGTGGTCGACGAAGTCGGCGACCGTCATGTCCGCCGACGCGGTCTGCGGCTGTGGCGTCATCACGTCGCCGACCCGGACTCCGCGCAGCGCGGTTCCGGTGCGGGCCTGCCGCTCCTCCACCCCGGCGGCGCCGATCAGGAACCAGCCGATCAGCGCCAGCCACAGCCCGCCGAAGCCGACGCCGGACAGGAACTGCCACAGCCCGAGGCCGATGAGCAGCGCGCCGAGCACCCAGCCGGCCCGCGCGGCGACCACTGACGCGCGGGTCCGGTCGCCGGTGGCCTTCCACACCGCCGCGCGCAGCAGCCGACCGCCGTCCAGCGGCGCGGCCGGTAGCACGTTGAAGACCGCCAGCAGCACGTTGATGCCGGCCAGCCACGCGATCGCCCCGAAGAGCAGCCCGCCCTGCCCGGCGAGCGCGAACAGCAGCGCGATGGCACCGAAGAACGCCCCGAGCAGCAGACTGACCAGCGGGCCGACGCCCGCGATGCGCAACTCCGCGCCCGGGTCGCGCGGCTCGCCCTTCAGCTCGGCCACGCCGCCGAACAGCCACAGCGTGATGCCGTCGACCTCCAGGCCGTTGCGTTTGGCCACCACGGCGTGCGACACCTCGTGGGCGAGCAGGCCGACGAAGAAGACCACCGCCGCGGCCAGGCCGGCGAGCGTGTACGCCACGGCGGAGCGATCCGGGTACGAGCGGGGAAACTGGTTGGCGGCCAAGCCCCACGCGATCAGCGCGAAGATGACCAGCACGCTCCAGTTGACCCCGACCGGTACCCCCGCGATCCGACCGATCCGGAAACTCGCCCTCATCCCGGGCTCATACCCACGGTCAGCCGAGCCATGCGACACGCGGTGTCAGAGGTGTTCAGTCGGCCGAGCCGGGTGGGACGACCCACGCGCTGGGTTGCCCGGTAATAGCGCTGATCAGGTCAAAGTCCCCGTCGTAGTGCAGGACGGTGACGCCGTGTCGCTCGGCGGTGGCGGCAATCAGCAGGTCCGCCATGGACAGCGCGCGGTGGTTGCCCTTGTGCAGCGCCTGCACCTGCACGTCGATTGCCCGGTCCCAGATTTCGTCGGGCATCGACAGCCACCGGAAACCGCCCATCAGCCACCGCGCACGTTGGGCGTCCTTCGCAGTACGGGCACTGTGGATGACCTCGATCTCGACCGCTCCGCAGACGGCGAGCAGGCCTCGGTCGGAGAGTTCGCCGAGGACGGGAGCTACGAGACGCTTGGGCCAGCGGGCCAGGGCCGATTTGTCGAGCAGGTACTGCTCGTGGTTCACGCCGCGTCCGGCGCAGCGGTCTCCACGGGGCCGGTGAGGTCGGGAAGCCCGCCACTCTTGAGCCAGTCGGCGAACTCGCGTCGCTTTTCCCGGTCGACGACCGCCTTGAGGGCTGCGTTGACGGTGGCCTTCTTCGTCGAGGTGCCGAGAATCTGCCCGGCTTCGTTGAGCAGTTCGTCGTCGACGTCAAGAATCGTCCGGCTCACGGTGCCTCCTCAGCTTCCCGGCCGCGCCGATGATATCAAGAATGCGGTGCGTTGATATCAACGGCGAGGCCGAGTCCCTGGCCGTCAGCGGCGGGGGGTTTCGCTGGCGATGGTCGCCTCGCGGGGCAGCGCCGCCGCCCGCATCGCCCAGTCCAGCGCGTAGTCGGCGATCTCCTCCCAGCCGGGCGCCCCGACGGTGAAGTGCGACCGGTCGGGAAACTCCTCGTACGCGGTGAGCGCGCGGGACTTCTGGTAGAGCCCCGCGTTGGCGCGGACCACCGACGCCGGCACCACGTGGTCCTGCCCGCCGGCCATCAGCAGCAGCGGCGCCCGGTCGACGCGTCCGCTGTCGACGCGGGCGGGCGAGCGCGGGTCGACGTTGGCGAACGCGCCCTCGAAGAACACCCGGCCCGCTCCGGGGACCGCGTAGCGCTGCCAGGCCCGGTCGGACTCCTCGCGGCTCAGCGTGTTGCCGAAGGTGTAGGCGAAGTCGTCCGGGGTGAACGGGACGGCCTTGCTGCGGTTGGCGGGGCTGCGCAGGATCGGGAAGCCGGAGCGCAACTGGCTCAACGGCACCTTGAGCACCCCCTTGATCGCCGCCGGATGCACTCCCACCACCGCCGCGCCGAGGCCCCGGTCGGCGAGGACCTGGGCGAACAGCCCGCCGAACGAGTGGCCCATGATGATCGGCGGACGCGGGAGCGCCCGGATGATCCGGTCGTAGTGGGCGACGATCGTGGCCATGCTCTGCTCGGCGATCGGGCTGGGGTCGTCGCGCAACTGTTCGACGGAGCGGTCCATGCCGGGCCACGCGGGAGCGATGACGTGCATGCCGCGCTCGGTGAATCGCTGGGCCCACCCTTCCCAGCTCCGTGGGGTCATCCAGAGCCCGTGGATCAGCACGACCGTGTCGACCTGGCCCTGCGGTGTGGCACCCATCGCGTCCTCCCGGTGTCGCGGCGTCCGGCGGCGCGCTTACCCGCTGCCGCCCCCGGAATGCCTGTGTCGGGGGCGGATGTGCCGGTGGGCGTGATGACTCAGGGGCATCTTGATGACTCGGTGGCATCACGCTCGTCGAGGTCCTCGCCCGCCGGCCCGTCACGCTGCGTGCCCGCCGGGCTCGGAGCCGTGCCCTCCGGGCCCTGACAAATGTCACGGCCGGAACGTGACGGCCGCTTCAGGAGTTGAGGTCCGCGACACCCCAGCATTATTGCCATGACGAGTACGCATCCGGCCGTCGAGCTGAACGGCCTCACCAAGACCTTCGGTACGGTCACCGCGGTCGACGGACTGAGCCTGCGGGTGCAGCCCGGCGAGGTGGTGGCGTTCCTCGGCCCCAACGGCGCGGGTAAGACCACCACGATCGACATGCTGCTCGGCCTGGCCCGCCCGGACGCGGGCACCGTGCGCGTTCTCGGTGGCACCGCCGACGAGGCGGTGGCCCAGGGGCGGATCGCCGCCGTGCTCCAGACCGGCGGCCTGCTCAAGGACCTCACCGTTGGCGAGACGGTACGGATGACCGCGCACTTCTACCGGCACACCCGACCGGTGGCCGAGGTGCTGGCGCGCGCCGGTATCGCCGACATCGCCGACCGGATCGTCGGGCGGTGCTCGGGCGGTCAGCAGCAGCGGCTGCGCTTCGCGTTGGCGCTGCTGCCGGACCCGGACCTGATGGTCCTCGACGAGCCGACCACCGGCATGGACGTCGAGGGGCGGCGGGACTTCTGGCAGGCCCTGCGCCGAGACGCCCGCGACGGCAGGACCGTCATCTTCGCCACCCACTACCTGGACGAGGCGGACGCGTACGCCGACCGGATCGTGCTGGTCCGCCAGGGCCGCGTCGTCGCCGACGGCACCACCGCCGAGATCAAGAACCTGGCCGCCGGCCGTACGGTGCGGGCCACCCTGCCCGGCGCGGACCAGGCCACGCTCGCCGCGCTGCCCGGCGTCGACGCCGTGGAGGTCCGCGGCGACAGCGTGCTGGTGCGTACCGGCGACTCGGACGCGATCGCCCGGCACCTGCTCACCCGGACCGCCGCCCGGGACGTGGAGATCACCTCCCGCAACCTCGAGGACGCCTTCCTCGCCCTGACCACCGAACGTATCGGAGCCTGACGATGTCCACCCCCATGGCCACCAGCACCGACCGTCCTGCCCGGCCCGATCGCCGGCCGTCCGCTCTGGGCGGTTTCGCTCCGGCCGTCCTCGGCATCGAGCTGCGCCGGGTGTTGCGCAATCGCCGCACCCTCGCCTTCACGCTGATCATGCCGGGCGTCTTCTTCCTCATCTTCGGTCTGCCGCAGCGGGGGCAGACGCTCGACAATGGCCGGCCCGTCACGGCGTACGTCATGATCAGCCTCGCCGTGTACGCGGCGATGGTGGCGACGACCAGCGCGGGTGGCGCGGTCGCCACCGAGCGCGCGTTGGGGTGGAGCCGGCAGCTACGGCTCACTCCGCTGCGGCCGACCGCGTACGTGGCGACGAAGCTGGCCACCGCGATGACCCTCGGCCTGCTCGCGGTGGTCGTGGAGTTCCTGGTGGGGGTGGCCGCCGGCGTCCGCCTCCCGCTGGACGTCTGGCTGCTGTCCGGGCTGGCCGCCTGGGTCGGCTCGCTGGTGTTCGCCGCGTTCGGCCTGTTCATCGGCTACCTGGTGCCGGCCGAGAACGTCATGCAGTTCATCGGGCCGATCCTGGCGGTGCTGGCCATGTTCGGCGGGCTGTTCGTGCCGGTCGAGGTGCTACCGCACGTGCTCCAGCAGGTCGCGAAGTTCACCCCGGTGTACGGCATGGGTGAGCTGGCCCGCTCGCCACTGACCGGCGACGGCGTGAGCATGGCGGCGGTGGCCAACATCGTCATCTGGACCCTGGCCTTCGGGGTCGGCGCGACCCGGCTGTTCCGCCGGGACACCGCTCGGGTCTGACGGCCGCGACCGCTAGCGTGGACTCGATGGACCTCCCGACGGGGCAGCCCCGGCCGATGACCCGCCACTGGCGGTACATCGGCTGGCTGCTGGCCGCCGTGTGGCTGTTCTTCCTCAACGTGCCGATCTCCACGGCGCTGCACCAGCCGGAGCCGTGGCGGCGGGTCGTCGGTGTGACCGCTCTGGTCGGCTTCGGCCTGGGCTACGTGCTGCTGTTCCAGTGGGCCCGCCGGCTGCGCCAGCTGCTGCTGCCGATCCCAGCCGGGCGGGCGCGGGTGGGCCTGCTGTTGCTGCTCGCGGTGGGCCTGGTCAGCATCCCGGGCACCGGCGGCGACTGGTTGGCGACCCTGGTCTACGTGGCCGCGGCCGCGGTGTTCCTGCTGCCGCTGTGGGAGGCGCTGGCCACCGTGGCGCTCTGCGCCGTGACCCCCGCGCTGGCGTCCCGGCTGGTGAGCGGGTGGGAGTCGGAGAATGGCATCGTCTTCGCGGTGCTGCTCGCCTCGTTCGCCATGTTCGGCGTGTCCGGGCTGGCCCAGCGCAACAGCGAGCTGCAGGCCGCCCAGCAGGAGATCGGTCGGCTCGCGGTCGCCGAGGAGCGGGCCCGCGCCGCGCGCGACCTGCACGACATCCTCGGGCACTCGCTGACCGTGGTGGCGATCAAGGCCGAGCTGGCCGGCCGGCTCGTCGAGGTCGACCCGCCCCGGGCCGCCGCCGAGATCGCCGAGGTGGAGCAGTTGGCGCGGGCGGCCCTCGCGGACGTGCGACAGACCGTCGGGGCGTACCGGGAGGTCACCCTCGCCGGTGAGCTGGCCGGCGCGCGGTCCGCGCTCGCCGCGGCGGGCATCGCGGCCGAGGTGCCGGCCGAGACGCCGGAACTGCCGCCCGAGTGGGACCGGTTGTTCGGATGGACGGTGCGCGAAGGGGTGACAAACGTGGTCCGGCACAGCGGGGCGCGGTGCTGCACGATCCGGGTACGCCCGGACGGGGTCGAGATCGGCGACGACGGGCGAGGCCCGTCCACACCCGACGCCGCCGGGTACGGTCTGGTCGGCCTACGGGAGCGCGCCCGCCGGCTGGATGCCGTGGTCACCATGGGTCGGCGTAGCGACGGCACCGGTTTCGTGCTGCGGGTGCACGCCCCGGGGGAGGCCCGGTGAGCGGCTCGTCGACGCCGATCCGGCTGTTGCTCGCCGACGACCAGGCCCTCGTGCGGGGCGCGCTGGCCGCGCTGCTGTCGCTGGAGCCGGACCTGACCGTCGTGGCCGAGGTCGGCCGGGGCGACGAGGTGGTGCCCGAGGCCCTCCGGCACACGCCCGACGTGGCCCTGCTGGATGTCGAGATGCCCGGCCTGGACGGCATCGCCGCCACCGCCGCGGTGCGGGCCGCGCTGCCGTCCTGCCGGGTGCTCGTGGTGACCACGTTCGGCCGGCCCGGTTACCTGCGTCGCGCCATGGAGGCCGGCGCGAACGGGTTCGTGGTCAAGGACACGCCGGCCCGGCAGCTCGCCGACGCCGTCCGACGGGTGCACGCCGGCCTGCGGGTGGTGGACCCGACCCTGGCCGCGGAGACGCTGGCGACCGGGGCGAGTCCGTTGACCGAGCGCGAGACCGAGGTGCTGCGGGCGGCGCGCGGCGGCGGCGCGGTCGCCGAGCTGGCGAGGGCGCTACACCTGTCCGAGGGGACGGTCCGTAACCATCTGTCGGCGGCGATCGGCAAGACCGGCGCGCGGAACCGGGCCGCGGCCGTCCGCATCGCCGAGCAGAACGGTTGGCTGCTCGGTGACTGAGCGGCCCGCTCAGGCGGTCGGCGGCGGGGTGGGGAGCTGGTCGACGACCACCAGGCTGCTGCCGGGTCGAACCTCGGCGAGTAGTTCCCGCTGACCGCTGCGGGTCACCCGGATGCAGCCGTTGGTCGTTTTCTCGCCCAGTTCGTCGTCGTTCTGCCAGGTGTGCAGGCCAATGTGCGCGCCCTTGAGCCCGGTCGGCACCGCCTCCGGGTCGTCCGGCACCGAGCCGAGGGCGTAGATGTCCACGCCGCCGTAGACCTCCTCGGGTGGCGGGGTGCGGCCCAGGATGAAGGTGCGCCCGAGCGGCGTCTCCTGCCCCGACTGGCCGAGGCTCGTCTCCCAGGAGCGCACCGCCTTGCCGGCCCGGTACCAGGTCAGCCGGTGCGCCTTGCGTTCCACCACGATCTGGTCGCGCAGCGCCACGGTGTCGAACCCACCCGGCGGCAGCCAGGCGAGCTGCCGGTTCGCCGACGGCAGCAGGACGGCCGTCCAGCCGGCCCGCCGCTGGGCGATCGGCACGGTCAGCTCGACCCCCGCGAGCGTCGGCTCGACGAAGGCCAGCGGCCGGCCACCGGGAGCGTCGTACGCGGCGATTCGTCGGGTCGGGTGCACGCCCTCGGTCAGCGGCGTGATGTCCATCGTGGCCGGGTCGGCGGGGAAGCCCTTGGGCGCGGGCTCGTAGTCGAGCACCGGCAGCCCGTCCGGAGCGGGCGCGGCCGGCGGGACCGACTCCTCCGGGCTCTGCTCGACGCTGCTCGGCGTCGGATCGGCGACCACCACGTTCTGCTCGTCGGGGGCAGTCGAGCGCGGGGTGAGAGCCTGGCCGATCAGCAGCGCGGCGACCAGCAGCACGGGTACGGCGACCGCGCCGGCGATCCAGCCGGCGCGACGACGGTAGGGGGACATTCGGTCAAACAGCACTAAACCACTCTAGGGCGGTGAACGGTCCGGGGCCTCCGGTTCGGCGATACCCGCAAACCGGGGGCCCCGGGAGTCGGTCAGAGCCGCGCGCCGATGTGGACGGCCACCGCGTCGTGCGCCGGCACGCTCGCGGCGAACCAGCCGTTGCCGTCCACGGTGATCACCGGGCCGCTGCACGATCCGTTCGCGTACGTGCCGTGGATGACGTCGCAGTACCGGCCGGCGGGTAGTCCGGTGTAGTACGAGCGGCCGTTCACCGCGGCGTCCTCGTCGTTGACGGTGATGTAGCCCTTGCCGCTGCGGCTGAACGCGATGTGGTTGTTGCCGTTGTCGTACCAGTTGGCCATGGCGGCGCCCTCGGTGGCGTTGCGGAAGCCGACCATGTTGGCGATCACCGGCCAACGGTGCTCGCACTCCCAGCCCGAGTAGCAGGTGGTGTTGAGGGTCTTGTTGCTGCCGTCCGGGGGCGGGCCGGCGTCCCGGTCGCTGAAGGTGTAGCTGGACATGACGGTCGGCGACCCGTACGGCCAGGCAGCATGAAGGCGTTCGCGAGGGCGTAGATCCCCCGGTCGCGGTAGGTCAGCACGCCGCTGAAGTCGCGCTGGGTGTCGTGGTTGTCCACGAACACCGAGGCCGAGCCGGAGGGCAGGTGCCCCCAGCCCTCGCCGAAGTTCTTCAGGTAGGCGAGCCGCTCGGAGCGGAACACCCGGGCCAGGTCCTTGCCGTAGCGGAACTCGTGCACGTCGCCGTTGCCGGTGTACTCGGTCGGCTGGACCGGCTCGCCGGCGCCGTAGATGACCTCCTGCACGACGTACGCCGACCGGGACAGCTTGCCCCTGATGGCGGCGATGTCGGTGGCCGGCATGTGCTTGCTGGCGTCCATCCGGAAGCCGTCCACACCGAGGGACAGCAGGTCGTTGAGGTACGACGCGATCTTCGTACGGACGTAGTCCGACTCGGTCTTCAGGTCGGACAGGTTGACCAGCTCGCAGTTCTGCACCTCGTACCGGTCGTTGTAGTTGGCGATGTCGTCGCCGCCGTTGCGTCCGCAGTGGTGGAAGTCCTGGGTCTGGTAGATGCCCGGGTAGTCGTAGTGCGCGTACGACGAGCCGGCCCAACCGGTGCCGCCGTTGTCCTGGCCGGACATGTGGTTGATGACGGCGTCGACGATCACCTTGACGCCGGCCGCGTGGCAGGTGTTCACCATCGACTGGAACTGGGCCCGGGTGCCCTTGCGGGACTCGATCCGGTAGCTGACCGGCTGGTACGCCATGTACCACTGGTTGCCCCGCACGTGCTCCTGCGGGGGCGAGACCTGCACGTAGCCGTAGCCCTTGGGGCCGAGGGTGCTCTGGCACTCGCCGGCGACCGACGGCCAGTTCCACTCGAAGAGTTGGGCGATGACCTTCTTGGCGCCGGACGGGCTGGCCGCGGCCGGGGACGCCGTCGCGGTGAGGGGAACCAACAGGCTGGCGACCAGGCCGAGGGCGAGGATCGCCGAGCCGCGTCGACGTTGGCGCATCGGGACTCCTGACGGGGAGCGGGGGTGGGGGTGGTGGTGCCGGGGGAGCGCCTGACTGCTCGGATCTTGCAATCCGTGCTGAAAATTTGCCGAAAGGTTACAAGCGTGTTGCAAGGACTGTCAATGCATGGACCTGCGTCACTGCCTGTCACGTGCGAGGAGCGTGCACAACGCACCGCGAAGCCATTTGGTTCGATGGCGGCCCAGAATTTTTTCCCCCGGGTGATCCGCGCGCGCCGCCGGTCCGTACTGGATGGGGGAGCAGGGGTCGGCCGGTGGTACGCCGCCGCGAGACGATCGAGGAGCAGATGGCCCGGGCAAAGCAGAACCAGAAGGCCGCCGAGGTCCGGACCAGCACCAGCAGTCGGGGGGTGCGGACCCGGTCCCGCTCGGCGACGACGATGCTGATCGCCTCGTTGCTCGCCGCCTTCTGGGCGGCGACCATGCTGACCGGCGCCGGTCAGATGGCGTACGCGTACGGCTTCTTCTTCACCGAGTTCTTCGCCGGCGTGATCGCCCTGGTGTCGCTGAGTCTCACCGTGATGCTGGGACTGCTCGCCACCGACCGGCTGGTGCTGAACATCTCGCACCGCGTGCTGATGCAGTCCGCGCACCGCGCCACCGGCGTCCTGGGTACGGCCGGACTGGTCTTCCACGTGCTCACCAAGATCGCCACCGGTCGGGCCGCGGCGACCGACTCACTCGTGCCGTTCATCGGTGGCCGAGGGCTCTACGTCGGCCTCGGCACCGTGGCCGCCCTGCTCATGGTCAGCGTGATCTGGACCGGCATCATCCGGGCCCGCTTCGCGGGCGTCGGTCCGAAGTGGCTGTGGCGCACGCTGCACTCCGCCGCCTACCTCGCCTGGCCGTTCGCGATCTTCCACGGCCTCAACGCCGGTCGGGCCGCGGCGTCCTGGGTGGTCCTCAGCTACTTCGCGTGCGTTCTGCTCGTCGTGTTGGCGCTGCTGGTGCGGCTCTCGGTCACCATCGGCCGGCGCAGTCGCGAGCAGCAGCAGGCCGCCGTGCGCAACGCGGTGATGGCCGGGCGGGCCACCGACGAGGGCCGTGGCCGCTCGCTGCTGGCCGGCCTGGGCCGCCGCCAGAGCAGCGAGGACAAGCGTCCGGCCTGGGCGGAGACCACCACCGCCACGTGGACGGCGCCGACCGGTCCGCGCCGGCGTGACCCCGAGCGGTTCACCGTTCCGGTGGTGCCCGAGCCCGGTTCGCTGGCCGAGCCGGCCCGGCCGAGTCGCCGTCGCCGCGACGAGGAGGAGATGGAGCCCGCGACCCGGCGGCGCGCGTCGCGCAGCCGCGACCGGGACGAGGAGACCGCCCCCACCCGGCGGCGGCGCACCGAGGAGCCGGCGGCCGAGCGGAGCGGACGACGGTCCCGCACCGAGGACGAGGGCACCCGGTACTCGGCCCCGCCCCGGCGGGCCACCGACGAGCCGGAGGAGCCGTGGGACAGCCCGCGCCGTTGGCAGGCCGCCGAGCCGATCTCGGCCGGTCCGGTCTCGGTCGAGCCGATCTCGGCCGGCCCGATCTCGAGCAGCCCGATCTCGGCCGGTCCGATCTCGGCGGCGCCGCGCAGCGGCAGCGGCCGGCACAGCGCGGAGGACGACCTTCCGGAGGAGCCGGACTACTGGCGCCCGCCGGCCCGGTACGTCCCCGACGAGGTCCCGCCGCCCGTCGACGACACCCCGACCCTGGTCGACCTGGCATCTCGTCGCGCGCGGCGGGCCGAGGGCCGGTCCGCCAAGCGCCGCAAGGCCAGCGCGGACGCCGTGGACGGTGCGTACTGGGCCGGACTGCGGGGTGAGGCGAAGTGATGCGGACGACCGTGCCTCCGGTGGCCTGCGTCGGTGAGCCTCGACTGACCGCCGGGTTCGCCGAGTTCGGTCGCCTCGATTTGGCCGCCCACGAGGAGGTGCACGGACCGATCGGCCCGATGGAGCCGGCGCAGCTCCTCCGGCTCGCCGAGGGCATGCAGCTCAAGGGCAAGGGCGGCGCGGGTTTCCCGTTCGCCCGCAAGATGCGCGCCGTGCTGGAGTCGTGCGAGCGGCAGGACCTCTCCGCGGTGGTGGTGGTCAACGCCACCGAGGGCGAGCCGGCGAGCTGGAAGGACAAGGTGCTGCTGACCCGCGCCCCGCACCTGGTCCTCGACGGCGCGGCGCTGGCCGCGTACGCGCTGGACGCCGACGAGATCGTGATCGGTGTGGCGGACGACGGGGTCGGCCGGGACTCGCTGATGGAGGCCCTCGACGAGCGCCGGATGCCGGTGCCGACCACCATCGTCACCGTGCCGCACCGGTTCATCTCCGGCGAGGGTGGCGCCCTGGTCAACGGGATCAACGGGCTGCCGCACATCCCGCCCGGCACCAAGAAGCGCTCCAGCGACTCCGGGGTCAGTGGCCTGCCCACCCTGTTGTCCAACGCCGAGACGTACGCCCAGCTCGCGGTGGGCGCGCGACTCGGCCCGTACGAGTACGCGGCCCTCGGCACCGACGACGAGCCGGGCACCGTGCTGCTCACGGTGACCGGCGCGGCGGCCCGGCCGGCCGTGGTGGAGTGCACCGCCGGCATGCCGCTGCGCGACGTCCTCGACCTCTGCGAGGTGCCGGACGTGCAGGGCATCCTGATGGGCGGCTACCACGGCAAGTGGATCACCGCCGAGGCGGCCGAGAAGGCCGAGGTCTCCCGCAAGGGCCTCGCCGCGGTCGGCGGCACCCTGGGCGCGGGCATCATCATTCCGATCGGGCTCGACACCTGCCCGCTCGGGGAGGCCGCGCAGGTGGTGCGCTACCTGGCCGGCGAGTCCGCCGGCCAGTGCGGCCCGTGCAAGATGGGCCTGCCGGACCTGGCCCGCGCGGTCGACCTGGCCGTGGCCGGGAGCCAACCGGCCGACGTCGTCCGCGCGGCTGCGGGCGAGGTCAAGGGCCGGGGAGCATGCAGCCACCCCGACGGTACGGCCCGGTTCGCGCTCTCGGCGATCGAGGTATTCGCCGAGGACCTGCGGCTGCACAGCACCGGCGACGGCTGCGGTCGGCGGGTCAAGGGCGTCATGGGGCTGCCCGGCGCACCCGACCCGAACCCGCAGAAGCTCACCCTGGACTGGTCCCGCTGTGACGGGCACGGCCTCTGCGCGCACGTGGTGCCGGACTTCATCCGGCTCGACGCCAACGGCTACCCCGCCTTCCCCGCCACGCCCGTGCCGACCTGGCTGCGCGAGGGCGCCCTCAAGGCGGTCAAGGTCTGCCCGGAACTCGCCCTGCGCCTCGCCAAGGCCGAGTAGGGAAAGGCACTGACCACCACACCCGTCGAACGGAGCTGCGGATGCGCAAGCGGAACGGGCGGACGGCGGCGGCGTACCCGCCCCGGGTCGCCATCGTGGGGGCGCTCGTCGCCGCCCTGCTCGCTACGACGGCCTGCACCGGCACGGTGCCGCCCGACGCTGCCGCCGCCGGGACCGCGCCGGCCCCGACCAGCTCCCCGACCCCCTCGGCTGCCCCCTCGGCCGGCGCGTCGTCGGCCCCGGCGGCCCCGGTCGCGGTCCCGGACACCCTGCGCTTCACCGGTACGACCCTCGCCGGCAGCGCCTTCGACGCGACGCGACTCGTCGGCCGGCCGGTGGTGCTCTGGTTCTGGGCGCCGTGGTGTGCCACCTGCGCCAGCCAGGCCTGGACGGTGGCCGAGATCGCCCCGAAGTATCGGGACACCGTGCCGATCGTCGGCGTCGCCGGGCTGGGCGAGCAGCGCGACATGAAGAACTTCGTCACCGAGTTCGACCTCGGCGACATGCCCCAGATCGACGACCGCAAGGGCGTGCTCTGGAAGCGGTTCAAGGTCACCGAACAGAGCATCTTCGTGATCATCGACCGGGACGGCAAGGTCGTCCACCAGGGCTTCCTGGACGGTGAGTCACTCACCGCCCGGGTTAGCGCGCTGGCCGGGGCGTGACCGGCCCGCTGCTGCTCGCGCTGACCGCCGGCATGCTCGGCGCGGTCAACCCGTGCGGATTCGCGTTGCTGCCCGCGTACCTCTCACTGCTGGTCGCCGGAGCGTCGGACGCCCGCGGCGCGGTCGGCCGCGCGCTCACCGCGGCGGCCGGGCTGACCCTGGGGTACGTGGTGGTCTTCGGCGCCTTCGGTCTGGCGCTCGCGCCGCTGGCCGGCTGGCTGCGACCCCGGCTGCCGTGGCTGACGGTGGTGCTCGGGCTGCTGCTGGTGGCGGCCGGTTGCTGGCTGCTCGCCGGCCGGCGACTGCCCGCACCGGGCTGGACCGCCCGGGCGCCCCGGCTGACCAGGTCGTGGCCGTCGATGGCGCTGTTCGGGGCGGCGTACGCGCTGGCCTCCCTGGGATGCGCCATCGCGCCCTTCCTGGCCATCGTGGTGACGAGCCTCCAGGCCGGCTCGACCGGGCGTGGGCTGGCCCTGTTCGGCGCGTACGCCCTCGGGATGGGTCTGGTCGCCGCGGTCGCCGCGGTCGGTGTGGCGCTGCTGCGCGACTCGCTGGTGGCCCGGCTGCGCGTCGCCGGCGCAATGGTGCCCCGGCTGAGCGGCCTGGTGCTGCTGCTGGCGGGCGGCTATGTCGCCTGGTACGGCTGGTACGAGCTGCGGCTGGCCGCCGGCCAGCGAGAAGCCCTGCACGATCCGGTCATCCGAGCAGCCGCCCAGCTCCAACGCACCCTGGCCGACACTGTGGATCGCGCCGGCCCAACGGTCCTCCTGGCCGCCCTAACGGCCCTCCTCCTCCTAACTGCGCTCCGGTCAAAACGCCCCCGCCGGGTCCCCGTTGATCATGAAGTTATTGCCCCGACACGCCGAGGTGAGGAGCAATAACTTCATGATCAACCGCTGGAACGGGCGACTGGTTCAGCGCAGGGGGGTTAGACGGTCGGTTCCCAGGCGGTCCTGGAGGACCTTGGGGATCAGGACGCTGCCGTCGGCCTGCTGGTTCTGCTCCAGGATGGCCGGGAAGAGGCGGCTCGTGGCCAGGGCGGAGCCGTTGAGGGTGTGCACGAAGCGGGTCTGCTTGCCACCCGGCTCGCGGTAACGGATGGCCGCCCGACGCGCCTGGTAGTCACCGGCCCAGGAGACCGACGAGACCTCCTTGTACTTGCCCGTGCTCGGCATCCACACCTCGATGTCGAGGGTCTTCTTCATCGAGGCGCTGGCGTCACCGGCCGAGAGCAGCGTGCGCTGGTAGTGCAGGCCCAGCCCCTCGACCAGGCTCTCGGCGTGGGCGAGCATCTCCTCCAACGCCGCGTCCGCCTGCTCGGGCAGGGTGAACTGGAAGATCTCCACCTTGTTGAACTGGTGCCCGCGCACCGTGCCACGCTCGTCCGAGTGCGACCCGGCCGACTCCCGGCGGTAGCACGGCGTGTACGCGAACGCCTTCAACGGCAGCTTCGTGGTCTCCAGGATCTCGTCCTGGTACGCGCCCAGGATCGCCGTCTCCGAGGTGGGCAGCAGGAACTGTCCACGCGGCGCGGAGGCGGCGTCCAGGTGGTAGACGTCGTCGTAGAACTTGGGGAACTGGCCGGCGGCGAACCCGGCCGAGTCGAGCAGCAGGTGCGGCGGGAGCAGGAACTCGTACCCGGCCTTGATGTGCTGGTCGACGAAGTAGTTGAGCAGCGCCCACTCCAGCCGGGCGCCGATCCCCGTGTAGATCCAGAAGCCGGAGCCGCCGAGCTTGACGCCGCGCTCGTAGTCGACCAGGCCGAGCGCCCGGGACAGCTCCACGTGGTCGCGGACCTTCTCGATCACCGGCGGCTCACCGAAGGTCTTGACGACCCGGTTGGCCTCCTTGCCGCCGGGGAGGATGTCGTCGGCGGGCAGGTTCGGCAGCTCGCTCATCGCGTCGCGCAGCCGGGCCTGCACCTCGTCCAACTGGGACTCCAGCTCGGCGAGCTGCTTGCGCTCCGCCTCGGGGGCGGAAACCTGCGGCTCGGTGCCGGCGCGCTTCGCCTGCGCGTACGCCCGGGCCTCGGCCTTGCGGCGTTGCCGCTCGGCGTCGATCTCCGTGATCAGGGCGCGGCGTTCCTGGTCGAGCCGCTGGATCTCGTCCAGGGATCGGGTGACCTCGGCGGGATCCAGTCGCTTCGCCAGCGCGGTCGCCACCGCCTCGCGATCCTTCCGGATCAACTCCATGTCGAGCATGCTGCTCCGTACGCCTCCGTCCGGGGTTCACTGGTGAACCATCAGATGTTACCGTCGCGCACGTTTCCACCCGGGGACGGGGAGCGCGAGGGGTTTCTACAACCGGATCGGCATCAGGACGGAGAAGGTGTCCTCGTCGTCCGGGCGGCGTACGGCCAGCGGGGCGATCGGCCCGTCCAGCTCCAGCACCAGTTGCGGGCCGCCGGCCGCGTCCAGCGCGTCGAGCAGGTACGCGCTGTTCACCCCGAACCGCAGCCCGCCGTTCGGATCGGCGGGCGGCCCGGTCAGCTCGGTGGGGTGCAGCAGCCGCAGGCCGCCCGCCTCGTCGAGGCCGAGGACGGAGACCGCCAGCGGCGTGCCCGCGTACTCGCGGGCGAGTGTGGGTGCGGCCGGGTCGCGCAGCTCGGCGCGCAGGGCCACCACGTCCACCGGGATGCGGTACGCGGCCGGCCGCGCGCCGACCGCGTCGCGCAGCAGCCGCCGGTAGTCCGGGAAGTCGTACGGCAGGGCGACGCCCGTGAGCGTCCGGCCGGCCACCATGACCCGCAGCTCGGGCCCGGCCACCGTCAGTCGTACCGGCCCGTCGTCGGTGTCCAGCAGCCGGCGCAGGCGGTCGACGAGGTCCACCGGCAGCAGCACCCGCACGGGCGGCCCGTCGACGGCGGCCCCGGCCCGGGCCAGCGCGAGGCGGTGCCGGTCGGTGGCGACCAGCCGCACCCCGTCCGGCTCGACGTCGAGCAGCACCCCGGACAGGGCCGGCAGCTCCGGGTCGACGCCGACGGCGAAGCGCACCGCGTCGAGCGCGGCGGCGAACTCGGCGGGGGAGAGCAGCAGCGTGGTCACCACGGCCGGGGCCGGATCGACCAGGGTACGCAGCCGCGTGATCTCCCGGCGTGCGTCGGCGAGCCCGTCGGTGAGCCGGCGCAGGTGCGCGTCGAGCAGCCGGTGCACCTCGGCCGGCTCGGCGCGGACGGCGGCGGCGATGTCGGGCACCGGCATGCCGACCCGGCGCAGCCCCGCGACCAGCCGGGCCGGGGCGACCTGCGCGTCGGTGTACCAGCGGTAGCCGGTCACCGGGTCGACCAGGGCCGGCGTCAGCACGCCCGCCCCGTCGTAGAAGCGCAGCGCGCTGACGGTCAGGCCGCTGGCCCGGGCCAACTCGCCGATGCTGTGCAGGTCGCTCACCACGTCGGGCATCCTGCCCCCTCGACCTGGTCGAGGGTCAAGCGGCCGGGTGCGCCGGGGCCGTCTGCGCCCGCTCGAGCACCCGGAAGGTGAGCCCGGCGCGGACCAGCCGGTCGAGCAGCGCGTCGCCCATCGCGGTGACCGGGGTGAGCTGGCCGGCGGTCGGCGGCAGGTCGTCGAACGCCAGACACAGCGCGGACTCGGCGAGCATCTTCGCCGTCTCGTCGTAGCCCGGGTCGCCGCCCGCGACCTCGGTGACCACGCGCTGCCCGCCCCCGATGCCGACGAACCGGACCCGGAACCAGGACGTCGCCCGCTGCTGCGCGCTGGGCCCCTGCCCGGAGGCGAGCCGCCCGAGCAGCCACCGCCGGGTGGGCGGCACCTTCACCAGGCCGATCAGCGCGCCGAGCCCCACCGCGCCGACGAGCACCGTCGGCAGCCGCTTCAGCGCCGCGAAGTGCCGGTAGCGGAAGTCCGGCCCGTACTCCGGGCGGGCCGCGGCCGACCTGCGGACGACCTGCGGATCGATGGTGGGCAGCGGCACGGTCCAGATGCCCAGCTCCGCCGAGCGGGCCAGCCGGCCGGGCACCGCGCGGACCCGGCGGTCGGTGGGACGCGGCTCGACCGCCCGGCGGGCCCGGGCGGCCCGGCTCGCCTCCCCGGTCCGGGCGAAGGCGGTGAGCGCGGAATGGTACGTGCCACCGGAGAACCGGGCGCCGGCGCGCACGTAACCGTCCACGGTGATCGGTTCACCGGCCGGCAGGTGCTTGACGGTGTACCAGACGCCCAGGTCGTGCGGGACGGAGTCGAACCCGCAGGCGTGCACCAGGCGGGCGCCCGTGCGGGTCGCCTCGGCGTGGTGGCGGACGTACATCAGGTCGACGAACTCCGGCTCGCCGGTGATGTCCAGGTAGTCGGTGCCGGCCCGGGCGCAGGCCGCGACCAGTGGCTCACCGTGGTGGACGTACGGCCCCACGGTGCTGGCGACCACCCGGGCGCTGTCGGCCACCACCCGCAGCGACTCGGCGTCGCCCACGTCGGCGTGCAGCAGCGGCAGGTCGACAAGCGCGGGGTCGATCGCGGCGAGCCGGTCCCGCACGGCGGCCAGGCGACCGGGATCGCGTCCGGCCAGGGCCCAGCGCAACCCGGTCGGCGCGTGCCGGGCCAGGTACTCGGCCGTCAGCCCGCCCGTGAAGCCGGTCGCGCCGAACAGCACCACGCCGTACGCCCGCTCGCCAGTCATTCTCCGAGTCTGCCACCGGTCATCGTCGCGCGCCGATCCGGCGAGGGCGGGTCACGGCGTGAACACGGCCCGGACGCAGCCGTCGGCGCGGTCGGCGAACAGCGCGTACCCCGACGGGCCGTCCGCGAGCGGCAACCGGTGGGTGGCCAGGTGCTCGGTCCGCAGCTCGTCGCGGGCCATCCGGTGCAGCAGCATCGGTACGTCCCGCAGGTCCGGGCGGCGGGCCCCGCGCACCGTGAGCCGCTTGTCGGTGACCGTGCCCAGGGCGAACCCGTCGACGGACCCGTGCGTGCCGCCGAGCACTACCACCACGCCGTCCTTGCGGCAGGCGTGCACCGCCTCGCGCACCGGGTCCGGGCGGCCGCCGCCGGCCAACCGGTCGACGACCGAGCGGGGCGGCGGCGGACCGACCGCGACCACGCACACGTCCGGGCCTCTCCCACCGCTACGCTCGCGCAGCTCGGCCGTCACATCGGCCTGGCGGTAGTCCAGCGGCTCCGCCCCGGCGTGCCGTTCGGCCATCCGCAGCCGCTCCTCGTGCCGGTCGACGACGAGCACCCGGGCCGCGCCCCGCAGCACGGCGGCGTGGGCGGTCAACTGGCCCACCGCGCCGGCCCCCCAGACGGCCACCACGTCGCCGGGTCGCACCTCGCCCAGTTCGGCCGCCAGCCAGGCGGTCGGCGCGGCGTCGGCGGCGAAGAGGGCCCGGTCGTCGTCGACCGCGTCCGGCACCCGGAACGCGCCCACGTCGGCGTACGGCACCCGCACGTACTCGGCGTGCCCACCGGCGAAGCCGCCCGCCGCCCGGGGCCGGCCGAAGCAGCCGGCGTCCGGACGTTCCCAGCCCGGATCGACGCTCGCCACGTCGACGCCGGCGTTGTCGCAGCACGAGTGCCGCCCCTGGCGGCAGTACCAGCAGCCGCCGCACGCCACACCCGCGCCGACCACCACCCGGTCGCCGATCCGGTGCCGCCGGATCGCCGGCCCGGCCTCGACCACCTCGCCCACGAACTCGGCCCCCAGCACGTCACCGGTGCGCAGCAGCGGGTCCCGTCCCGCCAACAGGGGCAGGTCACCGCCGCAGGTGGCGCTGCGGCGGACGCGGACGATGACATCCCGCTCGTTGCGCAACTCCGGGTCGGGCACCTCGCGTACCGCCAGCTCGTCGGCGGCCACCCAGCACAGCGCCCTCACCCGGGGACCCTCGGGCGGTCCAGCGCCGAACGGTCCGCGCGCAGCACCTCGCCGGCCTCGGCGCGCTGCTTCACCTGGCGCAGGGTCCGCCGGACCAGCAGGCGCGGATCGTCGCCGACGAGGTGGGCGGGGAGGCCCGCCGTGGCGGTGGCTCGGGCCAGTGGCCGGGCGGCCAGCTCGGTGCCCCGCTCACCCGGCGCCGGTCGCACCCGCACCTCCACCACGCCGTCCAGGCGGCGCAACGGCTCCGGCCACCGGCCGTCGGGAAGCACCTGCCCCGGGGGCCGGTCCACGGTCACCACCTCCCACCCGGCCGCGGTGAGGTCGCGGTCCGCGCCGGACCGGCCACGCCACCGGGGTACGCGCAGCAGACGTGCCGCCCCGGCCAAAGCGCCGCCGCCGAGGGCCGATCCCGCCCGTGCCAGCCGTCTCCTGCGTCCCATCGGTCCTCCCGGTCCACGTCCCCCGATCGTCGGTCGGGCCCGGGTGAAGCGGGCTCGCCCGGAAGGGGTGAACCGGCCCCCGCCGGGTAACCGCTCGCCGACCGGGGGGCGGAACGCGGGCGGTGGGGGTGGGAGCCGGGTGCCGGAACAGCAGGATTCCGCACGGGTCGGCACGGCGGCGGTGCGGCCGGGGGAGCAGCGGCCGCTGCTGTCATCGCGGCTGACGCCGACCGTGCCGCCCGAGCCGGTGGTGGCCCGACCGCGCCTGCTGCGCCGCCTCGACGAGGGCAGCGCCGGGCCGGTCACCCTGGTCGTCGCGCCCGCCGGGTGGGGCAAGACGACCCTGCTCGCCTCCTGGGTACGCCTGACCGAACCCGAGGACGCGCCAGCGCCGGCGTGGGTCTCGGTGGAGGTCGGCGACGACGGCGACCGGCTGTGGGCGTACCTGGCGGCGGCCCTGCGCACGGCCACCGGCGCGGCGGACGACGACCTGGTCGCCCCCCTGCCGACCGGCCCACCGCGCCCCGACCAGCTGGAACTGCTGGCGGCCGGGCTGGCCGCCGCCGAACGGCCCGTACTGCTGGTCCTGGACGATCTGCACCGGATCACCGACCCGGCCGCGCTGAGCGGGTTGGAGTTCCTCCTGCGGCACTCCGAGCAGCGGCTGCGCCTGGTGGTCGGCGCGCGGGCCGGGCTGCCACTGGCCCTGCACCGCCTCCGCCTCGCCGGCGAGCTGACCGAGGTCGGCACGGACGAGCTGGCCTTCACCGACGACGAGGTGGCCGACCTGCTGACCGCACACGCCGCGCCGCTGCCGGCCGCCGCCGTGCACCGGCTTCGCGAGCGCACCGGAGGCTGGCCGGCCGCGCTGCGGATCGCCGCGCTGGCGTTGCGCGGCCAGCCCGACCCGGAACGGTGGGTGGGGCACTTCGGCGGCGACCAGCCGGAGATCGCCGGCTACCTGCACGAGGAGGTGCTGGCCGCGATCGACCCGGCCGATCGGGACCTGCTGCGTCATACGGCCCTCGCCGAGAGCGTCTGCGCCGAGCTGGCCGAGGCGTTGACCGGTCGCGCGGACGCCGAGCAGGCGCTGGCCAACCTGGCCGGGGCGGGCGGCCTGCTACGCCGGGAGGACAGCCGACCACCCTGGTACCGCTGCGACCCGCTGCTCGCCGACCTGCTCCGCGCCGAGCTGGCCCGGCTGCCCGCCGACGAGGTGCGGGAGCTGCACGCGCGGGCGTCCGACTGGTACGCCGGCGCGGGCCGACCGGCCGACGGCCTCCGGCACGCCCTCGCCGCCGGCCGCTGGGACCTGGCCGCCGAGCTGTTCGTCGCGCACTGGCCGGAGCTGACCCGCTACGACCACGATCCGGTCGGTGGCCCGACGCCGCCCTCTGCGCCCCCGGAGGCGGTCGAGGCCGATCCGGAGGTGGCGCTGGCCAGTGCCGCCGAGCGGGCGTACGCCGGCGACCTGAGCGCCGCCACCGGCCACCTGCGAACCGCCGCGTCGTACGCGGACGCGCTGCCGACGCCACGGCGGGACCGGTTCCTGCGACTGGCGACCGCGCTGGAGCTGACCCTGGCGCGACTCGCCGGTGACCTGCCGCAGACCCGTGCGGCGGCAGCCCGACTGCTGCGCACCCGCCCGACCGCCGCCCCGACCGCCGGCTCACCCGACGGCCCGCCCGCCGGGCCGCTGACTGACGCCTCGCGGCCCGAGGACGCCGACCTGCGGGCGTTCACCGGGACCGCGCTGGGCCTGGTCGGGATGTCCGCCGGCGGGCTGCCCGACGCGCGGTTCGTCCGGGCCCGGGCGGCGGCCCGGGAGGCCGGCCGGCCGCGTACCGAGCTGGTCGCCGCCAGCCGCACCGCGCTGCTGCTCGCCGTGCGCGGTGACCTGCGTGCGGCGGAGCGGACGGCCCACGAGGCGCTGGGCATGCCGCCCTGCCGGGGCTGGTCCTGCCGGCTCGACTGCGGCTACTCGTACCTGGCGTTGGCGGTGGTGGCACTGCACCGTGACCAGCCCGAGGAGGTCGCCGCGAACCTCGCGCTGGCCGCACCGGCCACCGACGCGCCCGGCGACGAGCCGGTGGCGGCGGCGGTCCTCGCGCTGTGCCGCGCGGGTCTGGCCCGGGATGCCGCTGACCCGGCCGCCGCCCAGCGGCTGCTCGTGGGCGCGCGCGAGGCACTGCCCGATGAGCCGGCCGCCGCCGAACTGTCGAGTCTGCTCCGGGCCGCCGAGGCCGACGCCCGCGCCGAGCGGGGCGACCTGGACGCCGCCCGGGACCTGCTGGCGGACGTCACCGGCGACCCGGCCACCCCGGCGCTCGACGTGGCCCTGGCCCGGGTCGAGCTGCGGGCCGGCGACCTGGGCGCCGCCGGGCGGGCCCTACCGGACTGGCAGGGGCCGCCGGCCGCAGCCTGGCCCCTGTCGGTACGCCTGGACGCCGGCCTGCTGGAGGCGGTGCTCGCCGAACGGGCCGGGGACGGACGACGGGCCGGGCGGGTCCTCGAACAGGTGCTCGACCTGGCCGGCCCGCAGGGCTCTCGTCGGGCGTTCACCCGGGCGCAACCGTCGGTCCGGGACCTGCTGGCCGCCCACCTCGACGCGGGTACCGCGCACTTCCCGCTGGTCGGCGACCTGGTCCGGGGCGTCGAGGAGGGCACGCCCCGGCCGGCGGTCGAGCCGGGCGGCCTGCTCGACGAGCCGCTCACCGAGCGGGAGCTGACCATCCTGCGGTACCTGCAGAGCATCCTGTCCAACGTGGAGATCGCCGGGGAGCTGTCGCTGTCGGTCAACACGGTCAAGACGCACGTACGCAACATCTACCGCAAACTCGGCGCGACCCGCCGGCGCGAGGCGGTCCGGCGGGCGCGCGAGCTGCGGCTGATCTGAGCGGCGGTTCGCCGCCCGGATCAACCGACGTCCGTCAGGCGTTCGCCGCCGCGTCCACGGCGGCCAGCAGGTCGGGCAGGTCGTACCCGCCGTCGTGCCGGACGTCGTTGACGAAGAGGGTCGGCGTGCCGTTGACCCCGCTGCGGATCCCGCCCACGAAGTCCCGACGGACGCGGTCGGCGTACGTCCGGCGGTCCACCTCCCCGTTCACCTCGTCCGTCGGCAGCCCGAGCTGCTCGACGCCGAGCGAGAGGTGTACGGGGTCCAACTGGTCCTGGTGCTCGTACAGCCAGTCGTGCATTTCCCAGAACTTGCCGCGCGCCGCCGCGGCCTCCGCCGTCTCGGCGGCCCGCTCGGCGTACGGGTGGACGTTGGCGATGGGGAAGTAGCGGTAGACCAGCCGTACCGTGTCGGCGCGCTGGCGCAGCAGCTCGTGCAGGTTCGGGTACGCGGCGCCGCAGAACCGGCACTGGAAGTCGCCGTACTCGATGATGGTCACCGCGGCGTCGGACGGCCCGCGGACGTGGTCCTCGACGGTCAGCGGCTCGCGCAGCCGCGCGGTGACCTGCAGTGGCGTGGTCATCGGGCCATCACCTTCCGCTCGTTGGTCAGGTTGTCCAGCGCGTCGAAGATCCCGTCCGCGCCCGGGTTGACGTCGGGAGCCGACAGGTAGCTCCACGCCACCGTCCCGGCCTGGTCGAGCACCACCAGCGCGCGGGCCGACTCGCCCCGCGGGGTGTACGCGCCGTACCGGCGGGACACCTCACCCTTGGGCTCGAAGTCGGACAGCAGCGGGAAGGTGATGCCCTGGCTCTCGGCGAACGCCCGGTGCGACCAGATGCTGTCCACCGAGATGCCCAGCACCATCGCCTGGTACTGCTCGAACACCGGCGCCGCCGCCTGGTAGAGCGACATCTGGTCACCGCAGACGGGGCTCCAGTCGGCGGGATAGAAGACCAGGACGACCGGCCGACCCCGGAACTGCTCGGGGCCGGTCTGACGCCCGTCCGGAGTGCTTGCCAGGGTGAAGCCGGGGGCGGGGTGCCCGGGTTGGATCAGCCCGTTCGGATCACTCATGCCACCAGCCTGCCGCCGGGACGGGTGAGACGGACTCACCCGTCCCGGGTGGTACCCGCGCTCAGCGCAGCACCGGGGCGACCGCGATGTGGTTCTGGACCTCCCGGATGCCCGGCGCGGACCAGGCCACCTGCTCGACCTCGGCGCGTTCGGGCATGGAGTGCACCAACCCGGCGAGCACCGCCGTGTCGCCGTGCACCCGGACGGTGATCCGCTCGGCCTCGGTGGCGCCGGCCCGGGCCAGCGCGTCCACGATCTTCCCGGCCAGGTTCACGCCGTCCGGCGTCGCGTTCGGCTGGACGGTGATGCCGTTGCTGACCCCACGGACGCCGGTCAGCCGGCACACCGCTCGTTCGGCGGCCCGGCGCTGGTACTCCCACTCGACCTCACCGTGCAGCGTCACCCACCCGGCCGATACGGTGACCTGGAGCTTCTCGATGGGCACGAACGCGTCCCACTCCAGCGCGTCGCCGGCCGCGGCGGCCAGGTCCGGGTCGGCGCGTTCGTCGCTGCCGGCCAGTTGCACGGTCAGGTCGTTGGCGACCGCCCGGACACCGGCGACGCGGTGCGCGGCTCGTTCCCCGGCCCACTTCTTCGCGTAGCTGTCCACCCGTCCACTCAGCGTGACGACGCCCTCGGCCACGGTCACGCCGATCTCGTGCGGCTGCACCCGGGGTTCCCAGGTCAACTCGTCGAGGACGGCGGACTGGATGTCCTGGTCGGTACGCGTGATCGTCGCGATGGCCATCTGCCCCTCCCATCCGCTCGCGTGCCTGGCGGACCGGGGTGTTGGCCGTGACCGGCCCGCCGAGGTCCGATGCTGCCGGCCGAGCGGGTTATCCGTCCTCACCCGATGCGGGTGGGACCACCCTGCGGACCTGCGTGCGCGGCAGGCTCGCCAGCAGTGTTGGGAGCGCTTCCATAGCGGCGTCGGATCGGTTAGTGTGAGTGCGTTCCTCGATCGCGGGAGCCTCGCGTCGGGTGGTTGGAGCCAGGGCAGCTCCGATCCGTCCCCCGCGTCGTCGTCCGTCCCCCGGGCCCCGACGCGTCACCTCTGGTCGACCCGTCCCCGCGTCGCCGTGCTCGTCCCCCGAGCCGCGACGCCACCCCGGTCGATCCCGACTCCCGGGTCCCCACCCCCGAGAGGAACCACAGATGCCCAGATCACTGGCCAGCGTGGTCGTCGCGGCGCTGACCGTCGCCACGGCCGTCGTGGCGGTCCCGATCACCGCCGCGGGCTCGGCGCCGGCCCCGGCCGCCGCCGAGGCGTACACCTGGCGCAACGTGCCGGTCGGCGGCGGTGGCTTCGTGCCGGGCGTCGTCTTCAACCCCACCGAGAAGAACCTGATCTACGCCCGGACCGACATCGGCGGGGCCTACCGCTGGGAGCAGGGCAGCCAGTCGTGGACGCCGCTGCTCGACTGGGTCGGCGCGGACCGCTGGGGCTACAACGGCGTGGTCAGCATCGCCACCGACCCGGTGCAGACCAACCGGGTGTACGCGGCCGTCGGCATGTACACCAACGGCTGGGACCCGAACAACGGAGCGATCCTGCGCTCGACCGACAAGGGCGCCACCTGGCAGGTCACCGAGCTGCCGTTCAAGAACGGCGGCAACATGCCGGGCCGGGGCATGGGCGAACGGCTGGCTGTGGATCCCAACCGCAACAGCGTCCTCTACTACGGCGCCGAGGGCGGGAACGGGCTGTGGCGCAGCACCGACTACGGGGCGACCTGGGCCAAGGTCACCGCCTTCCCGAACGTCGGCAACTACCGGGCCGACCCCAGCGACCCGAACGGCTACAACGGGCAGAACCAGGGCCTCACCTGGGTCAGCTTCGACAAGAGCACCGGCGCCGCCGGCACCACCACACAGACGATCTACGTGGGTGTGGCGGACAAGGACAACCCGGTCTACCGCAGCACCGACGGTGGTGTCACCTGGGCACGGATTCCCGGGCAACCCGCCGGCTACCTGGCGCACAAGGGTGTCGTCGACCCGGTCGGCGGTCACCTCTACATCGCCACCAGCGACACCGGTGGCCCGTACGACGGCGGCAAGGGTGACGTCTGGAAGTTCACCCGGTCCACCGGGGCCTGGACGCGGATCAGCCCGATCCCCTCCACCAGCGGCGACGACTACTTCGGCTACAGCGGCCTGACCATCGACCGGCAGCGCCCGAACACGCTGATGGTGGCCACCCAGGTCTCCTGGTGGCCGGACGCGATCTTCTTTCGCAGCACCGACGGTGGGGCGAGCTGGACCCGCATCTGGGACTTCACCAGCTACCCGCAGCGGTCCAAGCGCTACACGATGGACATCAGCTCGGTGCCGTGGCTGACCTTCGGCACCAACCCGGCGCCTCCCGAGGAGACACCCAAGCTCGGCTGGATGAACGAGTCGGTGGAGATCGATCCGCACGACTCCAACCGGATGATGTACGGCACCGGGGCCACCATCTACGGCACCACCGACCTCACCAAGTGGGACACCGGCGCTCAGTTCACGATCCGGCCGATGGTCCGGGGCCTGGAGGAGACGGCCGTCCTCGACCTGGTCAGCCCACCCACCGGCGCGCCCCTGATCAGCGCGCTCGGCGACGTCGGCGGCTTCCGGCACACCGACCTGGACACCATCCCGTCGATGCTCTTCACCCAGCCGGTCTTTACCAGCACCACGAGCCTGGACTACGCCGAGAGCAAGCCCGCCGTCCTGGTGCGTGCCGGCAACTTCACCGACTCCGACCGGCCCAACGACAGCCACGTCGCCTTCTCGACCGACGGCGGGGCCACCTGGTTCCAGGGCACCGAGCCGTCGGGCGTCAACGCCGGCGGTACGGTCGCCGCGGCGGCCGACGGCAGCCGGTTCGTCTGGTCGCCCGGCGACGCGGGCCAACGAGTTGTCTACGCGGTCGGCTTCGGCAACTCGTGGGCGCCGTCCACGGGCATCCCGGCGAATGCAACGATCGAATCCGACCGGGTCGACCCCAACCGGTTCTACGGATTCAGCGGCGGCCGGCTCTACCTGAGCACCAACGGTGGCGCGAGCTTCACCGCGACGGCGGCGACCGGCCTGCCCACCTCCGACGTGCGCTTCAAGGCGTTGCCCGGCAAGGCGGGCGAGCTGTGGCTGGCCGGTCCGGGCGGGCTCTGGCGGTCCACCGACTCCGGGGCCAGCTTCACCAAGCTGGGCGGCGTCAGCGCCTCCGGCAACGTCGGCTTCGGCAAGGCCGCGCCGGGGCGGACCAACCCCGCCGTCTTCCTCTACGGCACGGTGGACGGCCAGCCCGGCGTACACCGCTCCGACGACGGCGGCACGACGTGGGTACGCATCAACGACGACCGTCACCAGTACGGCAACCCGACCGAGGCGCTGACCGGCGACCCCCGGGTCTACGGGCGTGTCTACCTGGGCACCAACGGTCGCGGCATCCTGGTGGCCGATCGCACCGGCGGCACGCCGACGACGCCACCTCCCACCACGCCGCCTCCCACCACGCCGCCTCCGACGACGCCGCCTCCGACGACGCCGCCTCCGACGACGCCGCCTCCGACGACGCCGCCTCCGACCACGCCGCCTCCGGTCGGTGGGTGCGCGGCGACCTACCGGGTGACCGGCTCGTGGACCGGCGGATTCCAGGCCGAGATTGTGGTCAGCAACCCCGGCACCAGGCCCATCGCGGGCTGGACGCTCGGCTGGACCTTCCCCAACGGCCAGCGCGTCAGCCAGCTCTGGGGCGGCACCCACACCCAGACCGGGGCGGTCGTCTCGGTCGTGGACAGCGGCTGGAACGGCGCGCTCGCCCCCGGGACCAGCACCACGATCGGCTTCCTCGGTTCCTGGACCGGCACCAACTCGCCGCCCACCTCGGTGAGCTGCACGAGTCGCTGACCCGGTGGCCCGGCGTCGTCCGGGCCACCCGAGAACACCGGTCCGCCGGGGCTGCCTGAGGGGTCCGGCACCCCGGCGGACCGGGCGTAATTCCGCCCAGCACCGCCACCGGTACGCGAGCGGGCCCCGCCGACGCGATGTCGACGGGGCCCGCTCGGTGTACCGGTGGCTAGTCGTCCAGGCCGACGGGGGAGTTGGGGCGGTCGACGTCGACGAACTCGACGTCGTCCACCGCGCGATCGTCCCGACTGCCGGCGGCGCGAGCGGCGGAGCCGACGGCCCAGCCGACCGCCGCGCCGACCAGCGCGGCGCCGATCAGCAGCGTCCACGGCAGCGCCGGCTGGCGTCCGGCGAGCGCGTCGAAGGCGCGCGACGCGCGACGCCGTGCCTCCTCCGCCGCCGAGCCCACCAGGTCACCGGCGCCGTCGGCGAGGTCGCCGCTGCTGCGACGGGCCGACCGCGCGGTGTCCCGGACGCTGTCGCCCGCGGAGCTGACGGCGGAGAGCAACTGCTCCCACGCCTGGTCCGCGATCCGCTCCGGCTTACTGCGCCGGTCCAGCAGGTTGGTTCCGAACATCGTGGTTACCTCCTCAGGTGCCGAAGCCGCCGGCCACTTCGGACCTCGGCGTCCGTCCAGCGCGACACGGTTCGCTGACTGCGCAGTGCCCCGGGCCGGTCGCGCGCAAACCCGGCCCCGCGTGGCGCACCCGCCGGGGTCAGCGCACCGCCACCGCGGCCACACCGCGGGCGAAGTCGTCGTCATCGTCGTCGTCGTCGTCTCCGCCGCCGAAACCGCAGGCCAGTACGAGGGCGAGTAGTAGACCGACGCCGGCCAACCCGGCCAGTCGCTTGATCATCGAAGGTCCTCTCCGTCACGGTGGGTGTCCCGGGCCGATGCTAGGAAGCGTCGGCAACCACGCTGGCGGGTCCGACCGCGACACGCCGGTCCCACGCGGGGCGGGTGTACGGGACGGGACGGATGTCGGGCTTGCCGGACCGCGACCGCTACCCTGGTCCGGCGACGCGTCGGTTCCGACCGAGCGTCGACTGATCAGATAACGAAAAGTATTGAATGATCAGATGCCGAAAAGTGGGGATATGGGCGACTTTGTCCGCTCGGATCCGTGAATTGCTCATCCCGAGGGGTGGCGACCGAGGCCGTTGGAGGAATACTCTCGGTCGCGGCCCGCGTACTGATGAGGCGCCCGGGGGACGGGCGGGTGGAGGTGCTCGCGTGAGCCTGTCGATCGTGAAGTCGGTCCTGTCCGGTGGTGTCGTCGAGATCGCCCCGCGGGGTGAGATCGACGTCGACACAGCGTACGAGGTGCGTGAGGCCATTGCGGAGGTGCTGGCCAAGAGCCGCCCGCTCCGCATCGAGCTGAACATGAGGCTGGTCACCTTCATCGACTCCGTGGGCATCAGCGCCATGGTCGCCGGCTTCCAGACCGCCGAGGTCAGTGGCGTCAAGCTGGCCGTCACCGAGCCGAGCCGGTTCGTGCACCGTCAGCTCTGGGTGACCGGCCTGCTCGGTCTCTTCGGCGCGCCGGAGCCCTACTTCGCCGGGGCCGCCACCCCCGAGGTGCTTCCCGGCGCCTGAGGCGCGGGCTGCCACCGTCAGGCCTGCTCGTCCAGACCGGTCAGGGCCACGTCGGTCACCTCGCTGACCGCCCAGATCGCCGTGACTGACGCGTACCCGGCCGTCGGCGTCCACGGCGGCGTGTCCCTCTTCGTCACAACCGGTGATTTCCCATCAGCCGACCGTGGTGGGAACGCTGCGCGAATGCCGGGACAACGCAGGGTGTCCGTCCGGCCGTTGCCACCCCGCGCGGCGTACGGGACGATCGTGCGACCAGCGACGTCGGGAGACGGTGTGCTCAGCAGCGATACCTTCAGCTACTCCGTCCAGGCCCGCTGCTCAGTCGCCGAGGCGGCGGCGCTGTTAAGCGACCTGACCCGTCAGGGTGAACTGCATCCCCTGATCGTGCGGGTCCGCGAGGTGCCGCCCCGCCCGGGCGCCCGCGCCAGCTACACGATCAACGACAGGCTGGTCGCCGGCCCGCTGCGCTTTCGCACCACGTACCACGCGGACATGCTGGTCAGCGAGCCCGACGAGATCGTCACTGTGGCCCGTCAGTGGCCCGCCACCACGGTTCGCAACCACACCCGGCTGCGCGCCGAGCCGGACGATCTGGTCCGCATCGACGTCGACATCACCCTGCGCGCGCCGACACCCCTGTTCCGGTACGCCTTCAATCAGGCCCGCGCCGCCCACCTCGCCCTGGCCGCGCGCCTCGGCGCGGTCCTCGACAACCCCGCGCCCTGAGCCCATAAGCCGTCGAGGGTGGCTGCGCGATCAGGCGCGCGTCGCGCCGACCGCCGCGCTGCGGCGGGGTTGGCTGGGTCGGCGTCCCCAGGGCTTGTACGTCGACAGCACCGTCGCGATGATCATGAGACTGGTCGACACCGCGGGCGCGATCACCAGGTCGGCGCGATCCCGCGCCGGTAGCGCGGCGCCCAGCGCGCCGGCGTGCCGCAGGTTCGGGGTGAGCAGGAACAGCACCAGCCCGACCATCACCGTGGTGATCACGAGCTTGATCACCACCCAGCGGTAACGCAGCAGGCCCCAGGGGGTGAGCAGCGCGCTGGCGACACCGACGAGCCACACGAGCACGCTCAGCGGCGCGAAGAGCACGGTGCCGACGAGCCCGGCGACCGGGTAGACCACCGCCGGGTCGGCGCCGCGCTGTGCCGCGATGCCGAGCGTGAGCAGCACCAGGTCGGCCCCGAGCCAGCCGAGAGACGTGACCAGGTGCAGGGTGAGCAGGGCCTTGCGGGTGCGGGGCGCGATTCGCGGCATACCCGAATGCTCCCGGTCCGACCCCGCGTGGTCGTCCGACCAGCGACGACGTCCGGGGTACGCCCGCTGACGTACCCCGGACGGCGTCGGTGGTCAGTACACCGACAGGTGCACGTGGTTGGTGTGGTCGCTGGAGGGGTCGCCGTTCCCCCCGCTGTACGACTTCCAGCCGCTGCTGGGCAGCCAGATCTGCTTGAACCAGATCACGTAGAGCACCGCGAGCCGATCCGAGTTGCGGATGAAGTACGCGGCCAGGTTGTTGCCGTACGTCTTGTCGCCGCCGCTGGCGATCCCGCCGAAGCCACCCTTCTGCGCGGCGAAGTCACAGGCCCGGCCCTTGGGGTGCTCGCCCGAGCCGCCGTTGCGGTGACAGGAGACGTACCGGGTGAAGCCGGCGGCCTTGGCCTGGTTGAGCGCGTGCAGGGTGCGGGGGGTGATGCAGCCGCTGGCCGGGGTGGGGTCGTTGATGCTGCACGACTCGGACGGCCAGGAGCCGTCGGAGTTGCGCGGTGCGGGCTGGGCGTTGGCGGTGGAGGTGCCACGGTTGGAGCCGGTGTCGGTGTCGGTGTCGGCGCTGGCGCGTGCCTTGTCGTTGGCGACGGTCAGGGCCCGCTCGGCCTGCTCCTTGCGCTTGGCCATCACCTCGACCTGCTTACGCTGCTCCCGGATCTCGCCGTCGAGGGCGACGCGGGTGCGGTTCGCCTCGTCCCGGATCGCGTGCAGGTCGCGCAGCACCCGGTCCTCGTTCGCGGCCACCGCGTCGAGGGCGGCCGCCCGGTCCATGAAGCCCTCGGGGGTGTTGCTGTTGAGCAGGGCCGAGACGGTGCTGAGCCGGCCGGTGCGGTACGCGACGCCGGCGATCTCGCCGACCTTGCCGTTGCGTACGGTCATCTCGGCCTCGGTGTCCTTCAGTTTGACCGCGAGCTGCTGTTGCCGCTGGATGGAGGTGTCCAGCGCGCGCTTCGCGTCCAGGTAGCCCTTGCTGGCCGCCTCGAGCTGGGCCCGTAGCGCCGGGGTGCCGCCCTCCTCGTCGCCGTCGGGCGCGGCGGCGGCCCGCAGGCCGCCGGGTGCAGCGGCGGTGGCGGCGCCGACTGGAAGCGCGACGCCGAGGGTGACCATCATGACGATCAGTGCCGCAAGCCGGGCGGCGGGTGGTCGTGCTGGTGCCACTACGCATGTCCTTCCGTCAGCCGCCGACCGGGTTAGCTGACGGGTTCGGGACGGAAGATCCCTACCGCTGACGCGGATGCACCCCAGGAACATGGTTCCCCGGTTCGCCCTGTCGGGCGATTAGGCGACGGCCGCCACCGGCGCCGGGAGGCGCCGCCGGGTGGTGGCCGGGACAGAGCCTACCGGTGCTGGTGGGGTCTGTGCAGCCGATGTTACGGAAGGTGCCTGCACCTTCACGAAGGATGACGGTCACCACTCGACGGAACCGCAGGCGCCCGGGGCGGCACCGGGCTCGGTCTGCAGCGTGGCGTGCTCGATGCGGAAGTCGTCCCGCAGGGCGGTACGCGCCGCGGTGAGCACCGCGCCGACCTCCGCGCCGGGCGCCATGGTCAGGTGCGCGGAGGCCACCTCCATGCCCGAGGTGAGCGTCCAGACGTGCAGGTCGTGCACCTCGACCACGCCGGGCACCGCGGCCAGTCGGTCGTGCACGGCGGTGACCTGGAGGTGTTCCGGGGCGGCCTGCACGAGGATGCGTACGGCGGCCCGCCCCAGCCGCCAGGTGCGCGGCAGGATGAACACGCCGATCGCTACCGCGACCAGCGGATCGGCCCACCACCAGTCGGTGACGGCGATGAGCAGCGCGGCGCCGATCACGCCGAGCGAGCCGAGCAGGTCGCCGAGCACCTCCAGGTAGGCACCCTGGAGGTTGATGCTCTCCCGGGCGCCGGCGCGCAGCAGCCCGAAGGCGACCACGTTCGCGAGCAGGCCGAGGATGGCCACCGTGAGCATCGGACCACTGAGCACCCGGTGTGGGTCGCCGAACCGGCCGATCGCCTCGATCACCACGTAGATCGCCACGCCGGAGAGCAGGACGGCGTTGGCCAGCGCGGCGAGCACTTCGAGGCGGTAGAGCCCGAAGGTGCGTTGCGGGTCGCCGGTGGCCCGCCGCGTAGCGGTGATCGCGGCGAGCGCCATCCCGATGCCGAGCACGTCGGTGAACATGTGCCCGGCGTCGGAGAGCAGGGCCAGTGAGCCGGTGTGGAAGGCGGTCACCGCCTCGACCACCATCAGGGCAGCGAGCAGTCCGAAGGCCGCCCAGAGCCGTCCCCGATGCTGGTGGGCGGCGTTGGCGACCGAGCCGTGGTGGTGGTCATGTCCTGCTCCCACGAAACCCACCCTCCGACGCCGCCCGGGACGCGGTCAAATATATGCTCACATCGCTATGTGTGCAAGTGTAAGGCGAGGGCCGGCCTACGGGCGATGCCAACGCGACGGTCAGCCGGTCGGGTCGACGGTGGTGAGCCGCTGAGTGGCGCGGGAGAGCGCCACGTAGAGCGTGCGTACGCCGGAGCCCGGATCGGCCCGGATCTCGCTGGGGGCGACCAGCACGACCCCGTCGTACTCCATGCCCTTGGCCTCCAGGCTGGTCACCACCTGCAAGCGCGTCGAGCCGAGCGCGTCGAGCCAGCCGGCGACCTCGTCGCGGCGGGTGACCGGCGTGATCACCCCGACCGTGCCGTCGACCTCGCCCAGCAGGCCGGTGGCCGCCTGCACGGCCGCGGCCTGGAGCCCGGCGGGCGGCACCACCAGCTCGACCGGGTCGACGCCGGTGGAGCGGACGGCCCTCGGCAGGGGCAGGTCCGGGTAGAGCCGGCGGATCTCCGCCGCCGCCACCGCGAAGATCTCCGCCGAGTTGCGGTAGTTGGTGGTGAGCGTGAACTCGTGCCGTTTGCGTCGGCCCAGCGCCTGGTCGCGGGAGCGGGTCAGCTCCTCGGGGTCACCGGTCCAGGCGGTCTGCGCCGGGTCGCCCACCACCGTCCACGAGGCCAACCGCCCACGCCGACCGATCATCCGCCACTGCATCGGCGAGACGTCCTGCGCCTCGTCGACAACCACGTGCGCGTACTCCCGGTAGTCCTCCGGCCGCTCCCGGGCCGCCGCGCGGGCGGCCCGCTGCCGGTCGGCGGCGGTGCTCAGCTCACGGACGCCGCCCGCGAGCTGGAACGGGTCGCGTCGGGCCCGCGCCGGTTTCACCGGCTTGCCGAGCAGCGCGTCCAGCTCGTCGAGCAGCGCCACGTCCGCGATGGTCAGGCCCGCAGTGTCCAGACTCTGGTACGCCGTGCCGAGCAGCCGGATCTCCGCGCCGGAAAGGATCCCGCCGGCGTACCGGCGCAGCCGTTCCGGTCGAGCCAGCCAGCCGAGCACGTGCCGGGGGTGCAGGCGTGGCCACCAGGCCTTGAGGAACTCCCGGAACTCCGGCCGCTCGGCGATCTCGCCCTCGAAGGCCCGCTGCTCGGGCAGCCGGCCGATGTTCACCCGCCGGGCCTGCGCCCACAGCGCGGCGAAGACACCGTCGAAGCCGGCGCGGCGAACCTCGTTGCGCCGGGCGCCCCGGTGCAGCGCGCGGTCCCGGATCGCGTCCAGCTCGCGGCGGTCCAACCGCAGCAGCCCTCCCCGGTAGAGCAGCCGCAGCTCGCCAGGAGCCCCCGGCGCCGCGTCGCGGGCCGCCCGTTCCAGCACCCGGCGCATGCGCAGCGAGCCCTTCACCGCCGCCACCTCGGGCGGATCGGTTCGGGTGGCCGTCATCCCGGGGAACAGGGTGCCCAGCGAGTGCAGGGTCGCGGTGTCCTCACCGAGCGACGGCAGCACCGAGGCGATGTACTCGACGAAGACGGTCGACGGCCCGACCACCAGGATGCCGCCACCGGCGTACCGGCTGCGCTCGGTGTAGAGCAGGAAGGCCGCCCGGTGCAGGGCGACCGCCGTCTTGCCGGTGCCCGGGCCGCCCGCGACGATCGTCACCCCGGAGCCGGGCGACCGGATCGCCTCGTCCTGCTCCCGCTGGATCGTCGCCACGATGTCGCGCATGCCCCGACCGGTCGCCCGGGAGAGGGTGGCCAGCAGCGCGCCGTCACCGACGACCGTCATCTGATCCGGGGCGGCCTCCGGATCGAGCAGGTCGTCCTCGATACGGGTGACCCGCTCGCGCTGGGACTGGATGGTGCGGCGACGCACCACGCCCAGCGGCTGCGCGGGGGTGGCCTGGTAGAACGCCGACGCGGCCGGCGCCCGCCAGTCGACGACGAGGGTGCTGGCGTCCTCGTCACGGATACCGAGCCGCCCGACGTGCAGCACCTGCCGGTCGCGCAGGTCCAGGCGGCCGAAGACCAGCCCTTCGTGTTCGGCGTCGAGGGTGTGCCTCCGTTGTGCCGCGTGGAAGACCATCGCGTCACGTTCGACGAGCGCGCCGAACGTGCCCACCCGCGCCATCCGGTAGCCGTCCCGCTCGGCGCGCACCGCCGACTGCCGCAGCTCGGCCAGTCGGGCGTACACCCGGTCGAGGTGCCGCTGCTCGACGGCGATCTCCTGCTCCAGGGCGGTCTGGTCGGTCAACGCACGCTCCTTCGATGTCGCCGGCAAGCGGCGCGAACCGCGCGGGCCAACCGCAGAAGGGTACGGCCCCCGACCCGACCCGCCGCGCCCGAGGTGCGCGAACGTGCTCAGCGACCCGCCGCGACGGCGCTCACGACCGGCCCGTGCGGCGGCGGCGCGGCGCTCGGCCCGGTCCCGTGCGGCGCGGGTGCGGCGCTGGGGCCGGGCCCGTGCGGCGGTGCGGCGAGCACCCGGCCCAGGACGCCGGTCAGGGCCGCGTTCACCTCAATCGGACGCTCCATCATCAGCATGTGGCCGGCGCCCGGGCAGACGGTCAGCTCGGTGGCCGGCAGGACGGCGGCGATCGACTCGGCGCACGGCGGTGGGGTCAGCCGGTCCCGGTCACCGACCAGGGCGGCGGCCGGCAGGTGCGCCAGGTCGGCGAGGGTGTCCAGACGGTGCTGAGCGCCGATCGAGGCGCGGAAACCGCCGATCGAGCGCAGCGAGGCGCGGGCCACCGCCGACGTGACCAATCGGATGTCGGAGGGATCGCAGCGGTCGCCGAAGAGCATCCACCGGATGCTCGGCTGCAGCGCGTTGAGCAGCGCCCGGGGCGCCCGCCACGAGCCGCAGCGGGCCAGCACACCGGCGCCGGTCGTCTCGGCGAGCCGGATCAGCCGGGCGATGCGTGGCGAGAGCCCGTACACGGTGTGCGTGTGCCCCTCGGCGGTGGTCGAGACGAAGACCAGGCCGGCCGTACGAGCGGCGAAGTGCTCCCGGTGGCGGTGCGCGTACTCCATGATCGTCATTCCGCCCATCGAGTGCCCGACCAGGACCACCCGACCGCTCGGCGCGACCGCGTCGAGGACGGCGGCCAGGTCGTCGCCGAGCTGGGCGAGGGTGGCCGTGGGCAGCGCCATGCAGCTCGACCGGCCGTGACCCCGCGCGTCGTAGGTGACCACCCGCACCGAGTCGCCGAAGGACGACGTGAGCGCGTCGAGCTGCCGGTGCCAGCTGCGCCCGTCCAGCGTCCAGCCATGCAGAAGGACCGCCGTCACCGGGGCGTCCACGGGACCGGTGGTCTCGACGTGCAGCCGTACGCCGTCGGGCATACCGACTTCGAATCGCTCCGGCATCGCCACCTCCCACGCTCGCCCAGGCATCACCCGCACCTCCCATACCCGGCGGTAACACCGGCTACCCGTCAGGACGCCACGCCAATCGCGGTCGAGCGAACATTCGCGACTCCGCCCCTGGTGCGCGGCGGCGGGCCAGGCTGGACGGCATGAGGGTGGCGGGGCAGGAGCGGCAGGCCGGCGGTACACCCCGGGCCGCGCTCGTCGACCTGCTCGCCGGCAATCGGCGGTTCGTCAGCGGCCAACCCATGCACGGTCACGACGTCACGGCCGCGGCCGCCGCCTCCGGCGACCAGCAGCCGTACGCGGTGGTCCTCGGCTGCATCGACTCACGGGTGCCGTTGGAGGCGATCTTCGACCAGACCTTCGGGGCGATCTGCGTGATCCGTACCGGCGGGCACGTGCTCGACCGCGCGGTGTGCGGCTCCATCGAGTACGTGGTGGGCCAGCTCGGCGTGCCGCTGGTCATGGTGCTCGGCCATGAGCGCTGCGGTGCGGTGGGCGCCACCGTGGACGCGCTGCGCACGGGGGAGCGACCGGGCGGCTCGCTGGCCCACCTGGTCGACGAGATCGCCCCGGCGGTCACCGAGGTGGGGCTCGACGATCCGGCGGTGCATCCTCTGGCGATCCGCCGGCACGTCCGGCGTACGGTCCACACGCTGCGCGCGGACGATCTACTGGCCGAGCCCGTGGCCGCCGGCCGGGTCGCGGTGGTCGGCGGTCTCTACGACCTGAGCACCGGCGAGGTCGCCCTGCTCGACGTGCCTGACGCCGGCCCGGCCCAGGCGTGACCCGTGACCGGCTCGGCCCGCTTCCGGTTCGGCACTGGAACACCTGTCGGTGAGTCCTTTGGAGCTGATGTCGCAAACGAGTCAGAGCGCCGCCGGATCGGCGCGATTCGTTCATGACATCAGCTCCAAAGGATGCGACCACACACCGGCCGAACCGCGCGTCGCCGTGGCCGGGACCGAAAGGACCCGTCGCACGATCCGGCGGCCGGCCGTGGACGCGAAACCGCCCGCCGGGAACTCCCGGCGGGCGGTCGGTGGTGCGGTGGGGGAGGGCTCAGCCCTCGAAGACGCCGGCCGCGACCAGACGCTTCTCGGTGGCCTCCCAGCCGTCGTTCGGGTGAACGGTGGCCAGGTTGTTGATCTCCGCCCGGATCTTGGTGGCGTGGCCGGCAGCGGCCAGCGCCCGGATCTCCTCGACGAAGGCGTCGGAGTCGGTACGCAGGTGCGCGGTCTTGCCGTTGGTCAGGTTACGCACGTAGGCGTGCTTGCCGCCGTTGAGCGGGATGAGGTACTTGAACTCGCCCAGCACGCTGAGGGCGCCACCCTGGCCAGCCTGGCCGGCCCGGACGGACGCGCGCGCGGTCTTAGAGGTGTTGCTCGCCACGGAGGTACTCCTTGCAAGACGTACGGGAGGACTGGACGTCCGGGGGCTGTGTGCGGGTGACACTGCGTCGGCCCGCAGAGGTGGAACGCGGCAGAAGCCGCCGATGGAACTGTACATGACCACGACATCAGGCTGGTCGTCGCGGTGTCCTGAGAGGCAACGGAGACCACCCGTCCGGCTATTCCGGGTGGCGTTTTTTCCGATTCTCTGGCGCACCATCCGTCACAGCAGTCATCATGTGTTGCAGCAACCACTCGGGTGGACGAGGTCGTAGGGGAAGACGCACCTCGCTCTCCGGGAGGTCACCGTGCCAACGCGTGGCGTCGTATACGTCCACTCGACCCCGCTCGCCGTGTGCTCGCACGTCGAGTGGGCGATCGCGCGCGTCCTAGCCGCGCCGGTCAACCTGCAGTGGACGGCTCAGCCCGTCGACCCCGGCGCCCGCCGGGCCGAGTGCGGGTGGACCGGCCGTCCGGGGACGGGCGCCGAGCTGGCTGCTGCCCTCCGGCAGTGGCCCATGATCCGTTTCGAGGTCACCGAGGAGCCGAGTCCCGGCGTCGACGGTGAGCGCTTCATGTACGTGCCCGCCCGTGGCCTGTTCCGGGCCACCGTCGGGGCGGCCGGTGACATCCAGCTCGGCGAGGACCGGCTACACGCCCTGATGGCTTCCGCCCGGGCCCCGGAGGCGTTGTCGCACGCCCTCGACAAGGCGCTCGGCACCGCGTGGGACGCTGACCTGGAGCCCTACCGGTACGCCGGTGACGGTGCGCCGGTGACGTTGCTCACCCGGGTCGGCTGACGGCGGGGCCTTCCGCGCTGCGGACCTGGGTGTTGCGTCACCCCTACAGCGGCGACCGGTAAGGTCAAGTTGCCCCGATAAGGGGGAACTGGTGGGATGGTCGGCGTGCCGATTCGCCCGCGACACGCCGGTGTCGCCGTCGCCGCCCTGACCGCCCTGATCGTCGCCGGCTGCTCCGGTACCCCGGATCGTCCCGACCCGACGCCCGGCCCGACCGGCGCGTCGGCGGCCCCGAGCGCACCCGCCTCGCCGCCGACCGACGACCCGGCCGCGCGGGCCGCCGCGCTGGTCGCGACGCTCTCCGACGAGGACCTGGTCGGGCAGGTGCTGATGCCCTACGCGTACGGCGACTCGGCCACCAAGGTCTCCACCGGCTCGGCGGCCGGGAACCAGGCACTCGCCGGCGTCGACACCCCCGCCGAGATGATCGCCAAGTACCGCCTCGGCGGGCTCATCCTGGTCGGCTTCAGCGCCGACGACCCGACCAAGGGCAACCAGGAGACCACAAACGTCGACAACCCGAAGCAGGTCCACGACCTGACCACCGGGCTGCGCGGGGCCGCCGGACGGCTGGCCACCGGCCCGGCGCCCTTCCTGATCGGCACCGACCAGGAGTACGGCGTCGTCACCCGCGTCACCGACGGCGTCACCATCCTGCCCAGCGCCCTCGCGGCGGGCGCGGCCGGTGACCCGAAGTTGACCGAGGCCGCCTGGCGGGCCGCCGGCGCCGAACTCGCCGCCATGGGCATCAACATCGACTTCGCTCCGGTGGCCGACGTGCTGGCCACCCGCAGCACGGTCATCGGCTCCCGGTCGTTCGGCGCCGACCCGAAGATCGCCGCCGCACAGGTCGGCGGCGCGGTCCGGGGCCTACAGGCCAGCGGCGTCGCGGCCACCCTGAAGCACTTCCCGGGGCACGGCCACAGCGCGGACGACTCGCACAAGGACCTGCCGGTGCTCACCCAGTCCGAGGCGGCGCTGCAGAGCGGCGCGTGGCCGCCGTTCAGCGCCGGGTTCGACGCGGGCGCGATGGCCGTGATGTCCGGCCACCTGGACGCGCAGGCCATCGACCCCGGCACCCCGGCGACCTTCTCCCACAAACTGCTCACCGACGTGCTGCGCGGTCAGCTCGGATTCAAGGGCGTGGTGATCACCGACGGGATGAACATGCCGCCGGCGAAGCGGTGGGCACCCGGCGAGGCCGCTGTTCGCGCGCTGAACGCCGGCAACGACCTGATCCTCATGACCCCGAACGTCGGTCAGGCGTACGACGGGCTGCTCGCCGCCCTGCGCGGCGGGTCGTTGCCCCGGGCCCGGCTCGTCGACGCGGTGACCCGGATCCTGACCATGAAGTTCCGGCTGGCGGCGGGCCCCGCCGAGCCGATGTCCACGCTCAACACCCCGGCACACCGCGCGGCGGCCGACGCGCTGGCCGCCGGAGCGGTCACCGTGTTGCGGGGGGCCTGCGGCGGCGCGGTGCACGGCCCCGTCACCGTCACCTCCTCCGACGGCCGGGCCGGCACCCGAGCCACGCTCACCGCCGCCCTGACCGCGGCCGGTGTGACGGTGAAGCCGAGTGGCGGGACGGTGGTGCACCTGGTCGGCTACGGCGACGGGGAGAAGGACCTGAGCGCCAGCGCGGCGGTCACCGTCGCCATGGACACGCCGTACGTGCTGGCCAAGGCCACGTCGCCGACGCTGCTGGCCACGTACTCCTCCAGCCGGGCGTCGATGACCGCGCTCGCCGCCGTACTGGCCGGCAAGGCCCGCCCGGGTGGCCGGTCACCGGTGGTGGTGCCCGGCCTGCCGGCCACCACCTGCAAGAGCTGACGGCACCGGCAGGAGATCCGACCGCGCCTCGGTCAGTCGACGCCTTCGACGATGCGGAAGTCGCGCTCGACGCCGTCGGAGAGTGCGGCCAGCGCCTCCTGGTAGGCCGCACTCTCGTGCGCCGCGACGGCCTGCTCGAAGCTGTCGAACTCGATCAGGACCGTACGCTCGGCGATTCCGGCGTCGTACGCGGCGATCCGACCGCCACGGACGAGGACCCGGCCGCCCCCGGCCCGGACAGCGGGGCCGGCCAGCTCGTTGTACGCGGCCAGCTTCTCGGGGTCGGAAATGGTGCGGTAGGCGCTGACCCAGTAGCCCTTAAGCATGGAATCTCCTCTGTTGGTTGGGTGAATCGACGTCACGTGTTGGTCTTGGCCGAGCGTCGTCGCGCGAGAGCGAGGCTCGCCAGCGTCGCGATCGCCATGGCGCCGATCCCGACCATCGCCGCGGTGGTGTAGGCGCTGTCGTCGGGAAAGAGGTGGCCGGGGCGGGTGCCCGCGGCGAGGGCCAGGCCGCCGACAGCGCTGCCCAGGGAGTACCCGACGCTGCGGACGACGTAGTTGAAGCTCATGGCGCTCGACGTCTCGCTCCTGCGAGTGACAGCCAGGATGACGCCGGGCATCGCGGCGGAGAAGCCGCCGACGCCGAAGCCGAGCACGCCCATCGCCGCGAACAGTTCGGCCAGGTCCGACCGGGCCGCCGCGAACAGGGCGAACCCGACGCCGACCACGATGGCGCTGCCGGCCAGGAGCAGGGGGTCGGCGATCCGCGTGCGGACCCGCGGTGTGAGCTTGCCGGCGATGAACCCCAGCACGGAGAACGGGATGAGGACCAGCCCGGCGACGAAGGTCGTCAGCCCGAAGCCGTAGCCGACGCCGGGCGGCGTCTGCGCGTACCGGGTGATGAGCGTGAGCAGGAGGTACATGCCGATCCCGGCGACGAACATGGCGAGGTTCGCCCCGGCGACCGCCGGGTGCCGTACCGCCCGTACATCGACCAGGGGCGTCGGGCTGCGCAGCTCGATGACGGCCCACACGCAGAGCAGCACCACCGCGACGACGGCGAGGCCTGCCGCCACGGCGAGGTGCCTGCCCCACAGATTCCGCTCACCGGCGAGGAACAGCACCAGGAGCAGCGCGGCGCTCAGGACGACCGCGCCTGCCACGTCCACGTGGGCGAACCGGCCTCCGGGAGCTTCGGGCATGGCGCGCCACGCGGTCAGGAGGGCGGCGGCGGTGACGACCAGGCCGAGGCCGTAGGCGGCCCGTACTCCGCCGAGCTCGGCGAGCAGTGCGGCCAGCGGGTAGCCGACGCCGGCGCCGATGATCGAGACCACCGAGATCAGAGCGATCACGGCCGCGCTGCGCTCCTCGGGGAGGTGGTCCCGGGCCACACCCATCATCAGCGCCGTGAGCCCGAGCCCGACGCCCTGGGCCGCCCGGCCGGTCAGTAGCCACGCGAACGGCAGTGGCAGCACGGTGAGCGCGCTGCCGGCGACGACGACGGCCAACGTGGCGAGGATCGTGGCCCGCCGGTGTGGACCGGCACCGAGCCGGCCCAGGACCGGCGTGGCGACGGCGCCGCTGAGCAGCGCGACGGTCAGCGTCCACTGCGCGCTGCCGAGCGAGACGTGGAACGACGTCGCCACGCTGGTGATGAGCGGCGTCCCGAGGCTGGCGACCGCCGCCACGACCAGGGCGATGAACATCAGGGCGGGAACCAGCAGCCGCGTCTCGGGACGGGGCACGGGGAACGCCTTCGGCGCGCCCTCGCCGACCGGTTGCCGGGTCACTTCTTCGGCCCTTCGCGGTCCTGTCCTTCGAGCTCCGCCAGATGCTCTAGCGCCGGCAGGGCCGCCACCAGCGCCTCGACCTCGTCGCCGGTGAGCCGGCCGATCAACCGCTCGAACGCGTGGATCCCCGCCTGGCGTCGCGTCCGGACATAGGAGGCGCCGGCCTCGGTCAGGCACACCAGCGTGACCCGCTTGTCGGACGCGTCGCCCCGCCGCTCGACCAGGCCGGATTCCTCCATCACCCGCACCAGGGTGGTCATCGCGGGCTGGGTGACGCCCTCGACCGCGGCCAGATCGGTGATGCGCCGGGGACCCGTCCGGTCCAGGGTCGCCAGGGTGGCGGCAGACGTCAGGCTCATGTCCCGGGGCAGGCGTCTCGCGGCCCTGGTGGCCAGGCCGTAGAGGGCGGCCCCGATGGCGGCGGACGCGCCAGGAAAAGTGTCTGGTCGACTCACGCGAGAAGCATAGCGTCTTTATATTCATGGTGTATGCAAATCGGTGGCGCGGGAATCCGGTCGCGCCGCGTGGGGCCACCCTGGCAGCGTGTCGCCCATGGGTCAGGCGCAGGGCTTCCGGTACGACCAGAGGGCCGACGGCACGGTGGTGATCACCCACCACGGCCGGGTGGCGGGCACGTTGCGGGGTGCCCGCGCGGCGGAGTTCCTCGCCGAGGTCGACGACGACCCGCAACTGGTGATGGCCCGCTGGACCGGCAACTACCGCCACGGCAACGAGCGGACCGCCCGGCAACACCCCCGCAACCGACGCTGAACACGCGAAAGGGCCCCCTCCGGAGAGGGGACCCTTTCAGATCGGCCAGCTCACGGCCGCTGTCTCACGGCCGCGCGAACACCAGCGCCACGTTGTGACCGCCGAAGCCGAACGCGTTGTTCAGCGCGGCGGGGATGTCCATGTGGCGTGCCTTGTGCGCGGCGACCTCCAGGCTGAGCCCGGGCTCCGGGTCGTCCAGGTTGATCGTCGGAGGTACGACGCTGTCGCGGATCGCCAGGATCGTGGCGATCGACTCCAACGCTCCGGCCGCGCCCAGCAGGTGACCGGTCATCGACTTCGTCGCGGCCAGCACCGGGTGGTCGCCGAGCGCCTTGTGCAGCGCGCCGATCTCCAGCATGTCGCCGACCGGGGTCGACGTGGCGTGCGCGTTGACGTGCACGATGTCCTGCTTGGCGATGTCCGCGTCCGCGATCGCCTTGGCGATGGCCCGGATGGCGCCCTCACCCTCGGCGTGCGGCTGCACGATGTCGTACGCGTCGGAGGTGATGCCGGCACCGGCCAGGCGCGCGTACACCCGGGCGCCCCGGGCCGCGGCGTGGTCGGCCCGCTCCAACACCACGATGCCCGCGCCCTCGCCGAGGACGAAGCCGTCGCGGCCGGTGTCCCACGGGCGGGAGGCACGTTCCGGCTCGTCGTTGCGGGTCGACATGGCCCGCATCGAGCTGAAACCGGCGATCGGCAGCGGGTGGATCACGGCCTCGGTGCCGCCGGCCACCACCACGTCGGCCCGGCCAGCGCGGATGATGTCCAGGCCGAGCGCGATCGCCTCCGCGCCGGTCGCGCAGGCGCTGGCCACCGTGTGCACGCCGGCCTTGGCGCCCAACTCCAACCCGACCCAGGCGGCCGGACCGTTGGGCATCAACATCGGGATCGTGTGCGGGGACACCCGCCGCGGCCCGGACGCCTCCAGGATGTCGTCCTGGGCGAGCAGGGTGGTGGCGCCACCGATGCCGGAGCCGACGCTGACGGCGAGCCGCTCGGCGTCCAGGCCGGCGTCCGCCAGACCGGCGTCCGCCCAGGCCTGCTGCGCCGCGATGAGCGCGATCGCCTCGGAGCGGTCCAGGCGGCGCAGCTTCACCCGGTCCAGCACCTCGGACGGCTCCACGGCCAGCTGGGCGGCGATCCGCACCGGCAGTTGCGCGGCCCACTCCTGGGTGAGGGCACTCACCCCGGAGCGGCCGGCGAGCATGGCGTCCCAGGTCGACGCGACGTCCCCGCCAAGCGGGGTCGTCGCGCCGAGCCCGGTGACGACGACGTCAGGACGACTCATGATCAGGACTGCGCCTCGATGAAGCTGACGGCGTCCCCGACGGTCTTGAGGTTCTGCACCTCGTTGTCCGGGATCTTGACGCCGAACTTCTCCTCGGCGGCCACCACGACCTCCACCATGGAGAGCGAGTCGACATCGAGGTCGTCGGTGAAGGACTTCCCCTCGGCCACGTCGTCCGGGTTCACCCCGGCAACCTCTTCGAGGATCTCGGCGAGGCCGGTGGTGATCTCGTCACGGGTCATTGCGGTTGGTTCCTCTCATAGGGGGTTCTCCGGCGGCCGGCGTCGCCGGCCGCCGCTCCTGGAGCGCGTACGCGCCTCAAGGGGGCTTCAGGGGCAGCGGACGACCTGACCGGCGTAGGTCAGGCCACCGCCGAAACCGAACAGCAGGACCGGGGCGCCCGAGGGCACCTCCCGCCGCTCGACGAGCTTCGACAGGGCCAGGGGGACGCTGGCCGCCGAGGTGTTGCCGGACTCGACGATGTCCTTCGCGATGATCGCGTTGGGGATGTTGAGCCGCTTGGCGATGCCGTCGATGATCCGGGCGTTGGCCTGGTGCGGCACGAACGCGGCCAGCTCCGACGGGTCGACCCCGGCCCGCTCGCACGCCTGCAGGGCCAGCGGCGCCAGCGCGGTGGTGGCCCAGCGGAACACCGACTGGCCCTCCTGCTGGATGTACGGGCGCCAGCCCTCGATGCGTACCGCGTCGCTCTTCTCCGGCGCCGAGCCCCACACCACCGGGCCGATGCCGGCGGGCTCGTCGTCGGCGGTGGCGGTGACCACCGCGGCGCCCGCGCCGTCGCCGAAGATGATGCAGGTGGAGCGGTCGGTCCAGTCGGTGAAGTCGGACAGCTTCTCGGCGCCGATCACGATCGCGTTGCGCGACGCGCCGGCCCGGATGGCATGGTCGACGGTGCCCAGCGCGTACGCGAAGCCCGAGCAGGCGGTGTTGACGTCGAACGCGCCCGGTGCGGCGATGCCCAGCTTGCCGGCGACCCGGCAGGCCACGTTGGGGCTCCGGTCGATCGAGGAGCAGGTGGCGACCACGACGAGGTCGATGTCGGCGGCGGTGAGCCCGGAGTTGGCCAGCGCCTTACCGGCGGCCGCGGCGGCCATGTCGGCCACCGTCTCGCTGTCGGCGATCCGCCGGGTGGCGATGCCCACCCGGTCGCGGATCCACTCGTCGTTGGTGTCCACGAGTTGGGCGATGTCGTCGTTGGTCACCACCCGGGAGGGCTGGTAGTGCCCCATCGAGACGATGCGACTGCCAGTCATGAGTGTCCTCCGATGCGGGCGAGCGGTTGGCCCGGTGTGGCGTGGCGGGCGATCAGGTCCCGTGCGGCCGGCAGGTCGTCCGGGGTGTTCAGGGTGACGATCTCCGGGGCGCCCTCGCCCCTGAGTTCCCGCTTGACCAGGCCGGCGAGGGTGCCGGCCGGGGGCAGCTCGATCACGCCGGTCACGCCGTGCTCGGCGAGGGCGCGCATGCACAGGTCCCAGCGCACCGGCGCGGTGACCTGGCGGACCAGGCGTCGCACCAGCTCGTGCCCGTCGGTGACGGCGGTGCCGTCGAGGTTCGACAGCAGGATCCGCGCCGGGTCGACGGGGGCGATTCCGGCGGCGACGGCGGACAGCGCGGTCTCGGCCGGGGCCATGTAAGGGGTGTGGAAGGCCCCGGCCACCTGGAGCCGGATGACCCGGGTCTTCGCGGGCGGCGCTGCGGCGAACGCGTCCAGGCCGTCCAGCGAGCCGGCGGCGACGATCTGGCCGGCGCCGTTGCGGTTGGCGGGGTGTAGCCCGTTGGCGCTGATCGCGGCCAGCACCTCGTCCGGGTCGCCGCCGAGCACGGCCGCCATCCCGGTCGGCTCCAGCGCGCAGGCGGCGGCCATCTCGCGGCCACGGATCCCGGCGAGGGTGATCGCGGCCTCGGCCGACAGCACCCCGGCCACCGCCGCGGCCCCCAGCTCGCCGACGCTGTGCCCGGCGGTGAGCGCCACGCCGTCCAGCGGCAGGTGCTCGGCGGCGAGCAGCGCCGCCGCGACGAGCAGCGGCTGGGTACGGGCGGTGTCCTTGATCTCGTCCGCGTCGGCGGCGGTGCCCAGGTGCACCAGGTCCACGCCGGCCAGCGCGGACCACCAGCGCAGGCGCGCCTCGGTGCCGGTCAGGTCGAGCCAGGGAGTCAGAAAGCCGGGTTTCTGGGAACCCTGGCCGGGACTAAGTACGGCGAGCACGCCTATGACTCTCCCGGATACGCGTGGGTAGCGCTGTGCCGGGGCCGACCAAACCGCACTAGAACCTTTGGAGGTTTCTTACAAAGATCGGCGGGGATCATCGCTAGTTTGGGCGGATTTCCGGGCGGCCGGGGTCAATGTCTGGGTCGGGACCGCCGAGGCCACCGGGACCACCGGGTCCAGCCGACCGACAGTCAACGCCACCTGGAGGGCGAACGCGTCCCGGGGCGACAGCGGCGAGAAGCCGGTCACCTCGGCGATGCGGCGCAACCGGTACCGCACCGTGTTCGGGTGGACGAACAGCGCCCGCGCCGCGCTCTCCAGCGTGCCACCGGCGGCCAGGAACGCGTCCAGGGTCTCCAGCAGCTCGCCACCGGCGCGGACCAGCGTCGCGTACACGTCGTGACGCAGCCGCCGGCGGGCCTCCGCGTCGCCGGCGAGGGCCCGCTCCGGCAACAGGTCGGCCGCCGCGACCGGGCGGGGGGCGGCCGGCCACGCCGGCGCCGCCCGGAAGCCGGATAGCGCCGACCGCGCCGACTCGGTCGCCTCGTCCAGACTGGGTACGGCGGGACCGACCACCACTGGTCCGTCACCGAACGCGTCCAGCAGCTTGCCGGTGGCGCTCAGCGGGTCCGCCGCGCCACCCAGCACGATCACCAACCGGTCGCCGTGCACGCCGCCGATCACCTCGACACCGATCCGCCGCGCCAGCCGGTACACCACGTGCAGCACGGCGGAGACCTCCCCGCCCGGGGAGTGGCCGACCGCCACCGCGACCGGCGGCGCGTCCGCCCAGCCCAACGCGGCGGCCCGGCTCGCCAGGACGTCCGGCGAGTCACCCCGCAGCAGCGCGTCGACCAGCAGCGCCTGCAACCGGGCGTCCCACGCGCCGCGCGACTCGGCGGCCCGCGCGTACACCCGGGCGGCGGCGAACGCGATCTCCCGGGAGAAGCGCAGCACCGCCTCGCGCAGCAACTGCTCCTCGCCCTCGGCGGCGAGCTGCGACACCTGTTCCTCGACGACGTCGATGGTCACCTTGATCAGCGCCACGGTCTGCTGGAGGGTGATCGACCGGGCCAGCGCCTGGGGCGCCGCGTCGAACACGTCGTCGGAGACCTCCTGCGTGCTGTCCGCCGTGCCGCCGCCCTCGCGCAGCCACTGCACCAGCGAGCGGGCGCCCGCCTGGGCCACCAGCATCACCCAGGAGCGCTGGTCGGCCGGCAGAGCCCGGAACCACGGCAGCGTCTCGTCCATCCGGGCCACGCTGGCAGTGGCCAACGCTCCCGCCGAACGCTCGATCCGGCGCAGCGTGGCCGCCAACTCCCCACCCTCGGCCGTGCTCACCGCTCTAGCCTGACACGTCGTGAGCAGGCCACGAACGCCGGCACCGATCAGCGGGCCCGGACCGCGCCGGACTCAGGCCTGCGGCCTCGCGGACAGGCCCAACTCCTGGGCCAGGATCGCGGCCTGCACCCGACTGCGCAGGTCCAGCTTCGCCAGGATCCGGCTCACGTGCGTCTTGGTGGTGCTCTCCGCCAGCGCCAGCCGGTCGGCGATCTGCTGGTTGGACAGGCCGAGGCCGAGGCAGGCCAGCACGTCCCGCTCGCGTGGCGTCAGCGTGTCCAGCGCGGCCCGGGTGGCGGCCGACGCGCCCGGAGCGGTGGCGGCGAAGGCGGTGATCAACCGGCGGGTCACCGCGGGGGCGATGAAGCCGTCGCCGCGGGCCACGGTGTGTACCGCCGTGACCAGACCCGCCGCGTCGGTGTCCTTGAGCAGGAAACCGGACGCGCCGGCACGTAGCGCGCCGAAGACGTACTCGTCCCGGTCGAAGGTCGTCAGGACCAGCACGTCGGCGAGCCGGTCCGCGACGATTGCTCTGGTCGCGGCGATGCCGTCGAGCCGTGGCATCCGCACGTCCAGCACCGCCACGTCGGGGCGTACCTCCCGGCACAGCCGGACCGCCTCGTCACCGTCGGCCGCCTCGCCGACCACCTCGATGCCCGGCGGGCCGGCCAGGATCAGGACCAGCCCCGCCCGTACCGCCGGCTGGTCGTCCGCCAGCAGCACCCGTACCGGCGCGGTCACCCGCTGTCCCCGGTCGGCAGCGCGGCCCGGACCTGCCAGCGGCCGTCCCGCGGTCCCGCGGTGAACCGGCCGGCCAGCAACGCCGCCCGCTCCCGCATGCCGATCAGCCCGGCCCCGGCGCCCGGCAGCCCCGACCCGTCCGGTCGTACCGGGTTCTCCACGGTCAGCACCACCTCCGCCGGCCGGTACGCGATCGTCAGATCCGCCTCGCCCGTGCCGTGCTTGAGCGCGTTGGTCAGCGACTCCTGAACGATCCGGTACGCGGCGAGATCCACCCCCACCGGTAGCGGGCCGGGGGTGCCGTCCGTGCGGAAGCGCACCGCGAGGCCGGCGGCGCGGATGCGCTCGATCAACCCGTCGGCCTCGGCCAGTCGCGCCGTGACCGCCTCCGTGCCCTCCCCGCCATGTTCGCCACCATCCGGCTCCCGCAGCAGCTCGATCATCTGCCGCATCTCGGCCAGACCCTGCACGCTGCTCTCCCGGATCACCCGCAGCGCGGACTGCACCTGGCCACGTTCCAGGCTCGGCACGGAGAGCACGGCGGTGGCGTGGATGGCCACCGCGCTGAGGTGGTTGGCGACCACGTCGTGCAGTTCCCGGGCCATCCGGGCCCGCTCGGCGCTGACCGCCTGCCGACGGTCCAACTCGACCAGCCGGGCGGTCTGCTCGGCCCGGGTCCGCTCGGCGGCGGCCTGGTCGCGGTACTGCCGCACGCTGATCCCGGTCAGCACCGGCAGCAGCCCGGCCAGCACCACCGGCACCCCGACGGCGGCCCCGCGCCACTGCCCGAAACCGAGCACGCCGGCCACCGCACCGATGACGCTCAACGTCGCGGTGATCCCCAGCAGCCACCGCCACAGCCGGGGTGGCCCGTACACACAGGCGTCGTAGAGCACCTGCGTGTAGACCACCACCGTGCCCAGCGAGTTGCCCAGCGCCGTGTCCACCACCAGCGCCCCGGTCCCCACCGCCAGGCTGGCGCGCGGCGCCACCCGACGCAGGCCGACGGCCACGCACACCGCCAGCAGCGGCGCCAGGAACATCGCGGGCGGCACGCCGGGGTGCGGGACGATCTGCGGCTGCATGCCCAGGCCGTAGAGCACCAGGCCACCGACCAGCGACGCACCGGCCAGCGTGAGGTCGCGGCCGGGCGTACCGGAGCCGAGCCACGGTGGCGGTCGCATGCCCCGATCCCATCACAACCGCCGGCCCGCCGACTCCGACCGAAGGAGGAGCCCGGTCGCTCCGACATGCGCCGAAAGGGGTACGCCGGGCGGTCGGTCCGTCGAAGGGAGGACCTCGATCTCGTCTCCGCTGTCGAGGTCCGGGCCCTGCCGTTGGGCGACGCTGGTGGCGACGACGGGGGAGGCCGCCATGGTGGTAGCGGTGATCATCGCTTGTGAGATCGCCTTCTGGGTGTTGATCGGTGCCGGGCTGGTCGCCCGATATCCGCTGCGCAGGCCACGGCTCGGCGGGGTGCTGCTGCTGTGCGTACCGTTCGTCGATCTGGCGCTGCTCGCCGCGTCGGTGATCGACCTGCGGCGCGGCGCCACCGCCGACGTCGGCCACGGCCTCGCCGCCGCCTACCTCGGCTTCTCGGTGGCCTTCGGGCACTCGATGGTCCGGTGGGCGGACCAGCGCTTCGCCTACCACTTCGCCGGTGGGCCACCGCCCGAGCGGCCTCCCCGCCACGGCTGGGCCCGCGCCCGGCACGAGTGGCGGGTGTGGGCCAGGGCACTCCTCGGCTGGGCCGTCGCGTGCGGCCTGCTCGGCGCGGCGATCCTCTGGGTGAACGATGCGGAAAGAACCCGTGAACTGGGCAACTGGATCCGCAGCCTGACCACCGTGATCCTCATCTGGCTGGTCGCCTTCCCGGTCTGGGCGACCCTGTTCCCCGGTCGCCCGAAGCGCTGACCCCGGGGTACGCCGTGCACAGGCCGTCGGTCCCGGCCAGTACGGTGACAGGGCACGTACGGGGGGAGCACCTGCGCGTGAGTGCGAGCGTGAGGAGACCGGGGATGGCGCACGGGGAGGCCGAGCACGGCTGCGCCCAGGGCGAGCCCTGCCGCCTGGGCCACCACGACCCGCAGGTGGCCGGCAAGCCTCGCCGGGCGATCGGCCCGGCGGCGGCGCTCCCGGCGGAGGCGTCCACCGGGCGGCCGGACGAGGAGATCCCGCGCCAGCGGGCCGCCGAGCCGGTGACCCTGGGCGAGTCGGAGTCGGTTGACCCCGCTGGTTGCCTCAGTGAACTTCCTGGATGGGCGGGTGCCCACCGGCACGGCCCGGTCCGGCCACGGCAGCGGGGCACTCGACGGGAGCGCCCGCCACGCCGCTGGTGCTGACCCCACGGGGGCCGGGTGCCGTGGCCCGCTGAACCCGCGCCTTTCGGCGCACCCGCGCCTTCCCGCGGTCGTGTCAGCGGGTCCGGCGGGCGGCCGCGTCAGCGGGTCCGGCGGCGGATCAGCAGGGCGATCCCGGCGAGGCCGACCGTGATGGTCAGCATCACCCCGACGTTGAGCAGCAGCAGTCGCTGCAACTCACCGAGTGCTTCGTCGATGTCCCGCACCGGATCCATCGTGTCCTCCGGCAGCACCCGCTCGCCGCCGCCCACGCCGCCGCTGACCGTGTCGAACTGCCGCTCCAGCGGCACCCCGGCCGTGCGCAGCGTCTCGGACATGCTGAGCCGGCCCAGGAACCAGCCGGCGTTGGTCTTGCGGCCGTCCGGCTGTTTGGCGGGGCGATAGACGCGTGGGCCGCCGGCCGCCTTGGGGTAGAGGTCGAAGGTCTGCTTCGGGGTCTCCCCGGCCAGCACCACGACCGTGTACTTCGGACCGAGGTCGGCCGCCTTGGGGCCGGTCGGCATTCCGGTACGACCGAAGAAGTTGATCTGGTCGATGACCGCGAGGACGTGCGCGGGCTGGGTCTCGGACCGTAGCCGCAGCGGCTCGGTGAGCCCTTCGCCGGTGACGTCCACACCGGCGGGCGCAGGCTTGGGCGCCGCGCTCGCCGGGCCGGCGAAGCCGAGCACCAGCACTGCCGCAGCCAGCGTGCCCGCCAGCACGGCGAACCACCGCCTCATCTGTCGGACCATCCCGCCTCCTCGCCCCGTTCGATGGATGGCTTCGCCGTGACGTCCGGGTCGGTCGGCCGGTGACGGCACCGACCGGGTCGGTCCCACTCTCACAGACTCCGCAGAACGTCGATGGATTGCAGCTTGTGGAACAGTATTTGGAACTATCTGCGATCTCTGCTCGACTAATGAGGAGCTGTTTGATCAGCGGGCGGATCGTACCCTTACGGAGGGGTTCATGGGGGGCAGGGTTACACGGATGGCACGGCTCGTGCCAGTGGTACTCGGCGTGGCGTTCGGTGTGTCGTTACTGGCCCCGGCGATGCCAGCGGCCGCGCACAACTCACTGACCGGCAGCGATCCGCGCGACGGCGCCCGGGTGGCCACCGCGCCCACCCGGATCGAGCTACGTTTCCTGGCCAAGCCGCCACCGGCTACGACGAAGATCACAATAACCGGACCGGACAATGTGGTCGCCGGCGGGCGGCCCGCGTTCGACGGCACCCGGGTACGCGTGCCGTTCACGCCCGGCGCGGCGGGGCTCTACACGGTCGCCTACCAGCTGCCCTCGAACGACGGCCACCCGATCAAGGGCGAGGTGCGGTTCACCCTCACCACCGGCACGGCCGCCGACCCGTCCGCCAGCCCTTCAGCCCTCGGCCCGTCCGGCAGCCCGTCAGCGGCCAGCACCGGCCCGTCCGCGTCCGGCTCGCCCACGGCATCCCAGGGCGGACCCGTGTCGCCGCCGGCCGACACCGTGTCCGCCGTACCAGCCGCCGAGGAACGATCCGACTCGGGTAGCCGCTGGTGGCCCTGGGCACTCGGCGGCGCGGTTCTGCTAGCCGCCCTGACGGCCGCCCTCCTGCTCCGCCGCCGAACCCGCTAACCCCGCACCGCCCCCGGGCCCTCGCCCCGCACCGCCCCCGGGGCCCCGCCCCCGCCGATCTTGCACTTCCTGCGGCGACGTAACGGGCATCCAACCCCATACCGACAACCGAAACTGCAAGACGCTTCTATGTACGTGGTGATCGGTTCGGCTGGTTGCCGCTAGGTTCGGCGTCGATGATCACTTGGGTGG
>NZ_JBNCKS010000037.1:0-3906 GCF_049841635.1 Micromonospora sp. DT44
AACTGGCACACCGGCCAACCGGTCATGCGATCCCTGACCGCCTACGACCACTGACCCCTTGGAATCGATCATCTAGTGCCGTACGGCGGGACGTCGCAGTCGCGGCGTCCCGCCGTACCCACGCTGACGCGTCAGCGCCGGGGTACCGAGAAGTCCTCGGTCGGGGTGGTGTCGCTGGCGCCGTCCGTACTCGCGTGCACGCCCATGCCACGCGCGGCGAAGACCCGCCAGATCTCCCGCTGCCCGCGACCGTGGTTCACCACCCGGTCGGCAAGCAGGATCGCGTCGCGCATGTCCAGGTAGGACGGATCGGTCGGCGACAGCTCCATCGCCCGGGTGATCAGCGAGCGGGCCAGGCGGCTGCCGATCGCGGCCCGCAGGTCCCAGAGCGTCTGTGCCCAGATCTCACCGTCGGCGTGAATCTCCGGCTCGGTGGTCCCCGGCACGGTCGACGAGTTGCGGATCTTGCCGTAGTCGCCGTAGGTGTAGCCGCCCGTGCCTGCGGCGGGGTTGCCGGCACACACCGACTCGGTGCTGTGCACCGGGCAGTCCATCGCCTCGCTACGCACCGAACGACCGCCCAGGATGTAGTCGCCCTCGCGTACGTCACCGTCGACGGCGTCGTCCCGCTCGAGACCGCTGTCGACCAGGTAGTCGAGGCCGTACCAGTCGCTCCACGCCTCGTACATCGCCTGCGCCTGGGCGCTGATGAGGGTCGAGTTGCCGTTGGCGTCGACCACCAGCCGGTCGGACAGTCCGTGGGTGTACTCGTGGTAGAGGATGTCCGCGGTGTCTCCCGAGTTGCCGGCGAGGACGCTTGTCGACTTGACGAACAGGTACATCTGCATGCGCGGCGCCATGCCGTCCGGCGGGGTCGTCATGTTGGCGTTGTTGGCGTGCTTGCTGTCCGGCAGGCCGTTGGCGGTGTCCGCGCCGTCCATCGCCTCGGCGACCACCGCATCGCCGTCGACCGCCTCGAAGTTGCCGGCCGCCCGGGTAAAGCCGATCGGTGCGTCCGCGAGGTGGTCGTGCCAGGTGCCGAGGAAGGAGAAGAGCTGCGCGGCGTTCTGCTCGCGGTTGGTCTGCCAGGAGTACGGCACCGCCGGATTCCACGAGCACTGCCGTTGCGCCGAACACGGGGCGCCGACCTGGTCGGAGAAGTTGGTGAACGGGAAATCGAAGCTGCTCGCGGCGTTCGGCGTGACCTCTTCCGACGCCTGCGCCACGTTGTCGGCGTTCACGTCGGAGTAGACGTGCCCGACGTTGCCGTCCAACCGGGTCGCGTTCGGCGGCAACCACCTGTTCAGGTCGACCGTGCGCTGGCTTCCGCCGACCGGGGCGCCCGGGTAGTTCTGCCACGTCGTCGCGTGGTGGTTGGCGACCATGCTCCGCTGGAAGAGAACGCTGCCGTCGGCCGCGTCCACCACGCTCAGGTAGCCCCCGTCCATGTCGATCACCTCCCAGGCCAGTCTCGGGCCGGCCTTCGTGTTGAAGACGACCTGGCGGGCGCGACCGCCGTCGGAGAAGGTCGCGGACGACGTCGGCCGGGAGCGCACGGCCACGGCCGTCGCGCCCGACACCGTGCGTACGGCGGCTCGGTGGGCGGCGACGGCGTCCACGCGCGCGGCGCCGAGCGTGGCGGGCAGCCCGGCCAGCGGCACGCCGTCGACCGCGATCAGCCGGCCGTCCCTGGTGACGTGCGCCTTGAGGCCGTTGCCGACGACGTCGGCCCCGTTCACGCGCTGCACGAAGCTCAGGTGATGGGTGCCTTCGATGTCTACGTAGTCCTTGCGCAGCCGCAGGGCGGCGATCTCGGCGGCGGTCAGGCCGACGACCGAGCGATGGGCCGCCAGATAGTCGCGGGCGATCCGCTCGGGAGCGGCAGCGCTCGGCCCGGTCAGGTAACCGTCGAGCCGGGCCAGCCGCCGCAGCGTCGCGGTGTCGCGGTCGATCTCGACGATGCCCTCCGCGCCGAGACTCGCCCGCAGCGAGTTCGCCGCCTCGGCGATCCTGGCATCGGGGGACGCGGCCTGCGCGTTGATCGGCAGCAGCGCGGACGCGAGCAGGACGCCCGCCGCCGCGGCGACACCGCGTCGGATGATGGTTGAGCCCACTCTCGTACTCCAATACTCATGCAGGCATCAATGACGCGACAGACGCTAAAGGTCCGTAATGGACATCCACTTGATCGGCGATCTTGGCAGTGGCGGGGCGCGCGCCCGGTGCTGTTAGATGAGCGGCCACAGCAGCGTGAAGGGTGTGTGGCGGATGGACACGACGGCGATGGAGCCGGTGCAGGCGTACCTCACCGCGACCGGTGAGCGGCTGCGGGCCGACGGTTGCGAGGTGAAGACCGAGGACTGGGGTGGCACGCCGGTGCTGATCGGCTACCGGGGCGACTTCAGGATGCGGTGGATGGCCACCAAGCTGCACCTGTTCACGATCGCCGCGCCGACGATGCGGGTGACGGCCGACGTCCTGGAGGCGTTCAGTACCTCGGCGATGGATTACGTGCTGGCGCGCAAGGGTCAACTGCGGGGCTTCCAGAACGGGGTGGCCGTGCTCCCCGCCCTGGTCGGCCTCGAGGTCGAGCCGGCGGCCGCGGCGTGGGCACAGGAGAAGCAGCGGCTGAAGTTCGCCGCGCTGGCCCGTCCGGTGGCCGTGGACGCCCGTACCGGCGCCGCCGCCGCCTTCCGGGGGAGCCCCACGCTCGGCTTCATCTACGCGGCTCACCTACGCGGCAAGCTCGACGCGTACTTCCCGGTCGCCTGACGGCGGTACGGCGGGGCCCCGGCCACCCTCGGGTGGCCGGGGCCCGGTCGTGCGTCACCTCAGGATCGCTGCTCGATCTGACCCCGGACGCCGACGAACTCCGCCTTGGCCTCTTCGGCGGTCTTGAAGTACATGACCACCAGGCCCACGCTGCCCCGGTCGGCCCAGATGCAGACGCCGAGCGGCACGCTCTCGGCCTTGCCGTCGCCGCAGCGCGCGTCGCCACCCAGCGGCCCCGCCTCGACCGCCGCCATGTTGGTCACCGACAGCTCGCTGGAGAGCCCGGTCACCGCCTCGTCCAGCTCCTTCTTCGGGTCGGCCATCACGCCGGACACCGCGGCGATCAGGACGAGGTCCTGCTTGGTCGGATCGCCGTAGAACGCGCCGACGGTGCTGGTCTCGTTCTTCACGTCGGTCTTCATCTGGGTGACCATCTGGTCGGCGACCGTCTGCAACTGCGGGTCGGTGTTCTTGGCCCGGCCGGCGAGGGTGGCCGGCGCGACGACCCGGGTCTTGGTGGCGTCGACGACGTCACCGACCTCGTCCTTGACCGCGAACCAGGTGATCGCCGCGCCGCCGAGGCAGAGCACGAGCACGACGGCCAGCACGATCAGGAGGATCTTGCCGACGTTCGACTTCTTCGGCGGCGGGCCGGCCAGGTGCGGGCCCCCGTAGGGCTGCCCCGGCTGCGGCGGCGGAAAGCCCTGCTGCTGCGGCCAGCCACCGGGCTGCTGCGGAGGCGGGAAGCCCTGCTGCTGCGGCCAACCGGGCTGTTGCTCCGCTGCCGGCGGCCCCGGCTGGTACGGCTGGCCCGGCTGGTACGGCGCTGCCGGCTGGCCCGGTTGGTACGGCTGGCCTGGCTGCTGCGGCGGGACGGGGGAGTCGTGCGGCGGCGGCCCGAAGGGGTTGGCCGGTGGCTGGGACATCAGTCAGCTCCAGGATGGGGTGCGAAACGCGTGATCGTAACCCGGCCAGGGCAACCGTGCGGTACCGGCCAGGTCCCGCGGGCCACCGCGACCGCCCGCAAACGGTCGCGGGGGGGGGGCCCGGGCCCCCGGGGCGGGGCGGCCCCCCCCCCCGGGGGGCGGGGGGGGGAGGCGGGCCGGCGCGCCCCCCCCCGCCGGCCGCCCCCCG
>NZ_JBNCKS010000037.1:3916-75749 GCF_049841635.1 Micromonospora sp. DT44
ACCGGGGTGTGCGTCCCCGGGCCTGGCCACGGGTGGTTTCCCGGCCCGGCCCCGGGGCCCCCCGCCCCCCCCCCAACCGGGGCGGGGGGCCCGGCCCGGTCCACGAGGGACGGTCCGGCCACCGCGACGGTGGAGCTGATCGGTCAGGCGGGCAGGCTCGCCGCTCCGCGCGGCAGGAACCGCTTACCGGTGACCCGCTCGGAGGTGCCGGTGCGGTCCAGGTACGGCGTGACGCCGCCCAGGTGGAACGGCCAGCCGGCGCCCAGGATCATGCACAGGTCGATGTCCTGTGCCTCGGCGACCACACCCTCGTCCAGCATGAGCCGAATCTCCTGCGCGAGCGCGTCGAGGGCGTTCTGCCGTACCTGCTCGGCGGTCAACGGCTCATCGCCCACCACCAGCAGCTTGGCGACCTCCTCGTTGACCTGGTCGTCGACCACGAGCGGCTGACCCGAGTCGGCGATGCGCTTGAGGTTCTCGCTGACGCTGTACCGGTCCGGGTACGCCGCGTGCAGGGTGCCGCCCACGTGGTACGCCACGGCCGGCCCGACGAGCTGGAGCAGCGCGAGCGGCCGCATCGGCAGGCCCAGCGGGTCCAGGGCGCTGTCCGCGACGTCCAGCGGGGTGCCGGCGTCCACGGCGGCGAAGACGGTGCCCAGGAAGCGGGTGAGCAGCCGGTTCACCACGAACGCCGGGGCGTCCTTGACGAGCACGCTCGACTTCTTGAGCTGCTTGCCCACCGCGAACGCGGTGGCCAGGGTGGCGTCGTCGGTGCGTTCGCCCCGGACGATCTCCAGCAGTGGCAGCACCGCCACCGGGTTGAAGAAGTGGAAGCCGACCACCCGCTCCGGGTGCTCCAGCTCCGCCGCCATCTCGGTGATCGACAGCGAGCTGGTGTTGGTGGCGAGCACCGCCTCCGGGGAGACGATCTTCTCCAGCTCGGCCCACACCTGCTTCTTGACGCCCAGGTCCTCGAAGACCGCCTCGATGACGAAGTCACAGTCAGCGAACGACGTGAGCTGGCCCGGCGTCGACGCCGCGAAGGCCTCTGCCTTCGTCGTGCCGCTGACCAGGCCGTACAGCTTGGCTGCCGTGCCCTTGTCCATCCGGCCCTTGGTGACGGCCTTCTCGATCTGCGTGTGCACGTAGCCGACGCCCTTGTCCACCCGGGCCTGGTCCAGGTCGGTCATGACAACCGGCACCTGGAGGCGGCGGGCGAACAGCAGCGCCAACTGGCTGGCCATCAGGCCGGCCCCGACGATGCCGACCTTGGTGACGGGGCGGGCCAGGCCCTTGTCGGGCGCGCCGGCCGGGCGCTTGGCCCGCCGCTGCACCAGGTCGAAGGCGTACAGGCCGCTGCGCAGCTCCTCGGAGAAGACCAGGTCCGCGAGGGCCTCGTCCTCGGCGGCGGTGCCGGCGGCGAAGTCGCCGTCCTTCGCGGTCTCCAGCAGGTCGAGGGCCTTGTACGCGGCCGGTACCGCGCCGTGCAGCCGCTGGTTCAACGTCTCCCGGGCGAAGTAGAGCACCCCCGCCCACATGTCCTTGTCGACCTCGGGCCGGGTCACCGTGACCTGGCCGCGCACCACACCCGCGGCCCACTCGAGCGAGCGCTCCAGGAAGTCGGCCGGTTCCAGCAGCACGTCCGCGATGCCCAGATCGGCGGCCTGCTTCGGCTTGAGCATCTTGTTCTGCATCAGCGGGTTCTGGATGATCACCTGCGTGGCGGCGGGGATGCCGATCAGGTTCGGCAGCAGTTGCGTGCCGCCCCAGCCGGGCACCAGACCGAGGGAGACCTCGGGCAGGGCCAGCGCGGCCGCGCCGCCGGAGAGCGTCCGGTAGTGGCAGTGCAGCGCCAGCTCCAGGCCGCCACCCATGGCCGCGCCGTTGACGAACGCGAACGTGGGCACGCTGCTGTCCTTGAGCCGGGCGAAGACCCGGTGACCGAGCCGGCCGATCTCCAGCGCCTGCGCGCGGTCGGCGAGCTGCGGCAGGCCGACGATGTCCGCGCCCACGCAGAAGATGTACGGCTTACCGGTGACCGCGATGAACGCCGGGTCGGCGGCGAGCGCGGCGCTGATCGCCTCGTCCAGGCTCGCCAGACCGGCCGGGCCGAAGGTGTTCGGCTTGGTGTGGTCGAAGCCGTTGTCCAGGGTGATCAGGGCGGCGGGACGGTCCAGCCCCGGTACGTTCACCTGACGCAGCAGCGCCTTCGTGACGACCTCGTTCGGCGCCTTCACAGTGCCACCTTCGGTTCGCGGCTGCGGGGCTCGCAGGCCCGGCTCACTCCTCGCGCTCACTTGTCGCCGCCTTCCCAGTTCGGGTTCTCCCAGATGACCGTGCCGCCCATGCCGATGCCGATGCACATCGCGGTCACGCCGTAGCGGACCTCGGGGTGCTCGGCGAACTGGCGGGCCAGCTGCGTCATCAGCCGTACGCCGGACGAGGCGAGCGGGTGGCCGATGGCGATCGCGCCGCCCCACGGGTTGACCCGCGGGTCGTCGTCGGCGATGCCGAAGTGGTCGAGGAAGGCGAGCACCTGTACGGCGAACGCCTCGTTCAGCTCGAACAGGCCGATGTCGTCGATGCTGAGCCCGGCCAGGCGCAGGGCCTTCTCCGTCGACGGGATCGGGCCGACGCCCATCACCTCCGGCTCCACCCCGACGAAGCCGAACGACACCAGCCGCATGGCGACCGGCAGGCCCAGCTCGCGGGCGGTCGCCTCATCGGCGAGCAGGCTCGCGGTGGCGCCGTCGTTCAGGCCGGCCGCGTTGCCCGCGGTGACCTTGCCGTGCGGGCGGAACGGGGTCTTCAGGGTGGCGAGCTTCTCCAGCGAGGTGTCCCGGGGAGCCTCGTCCACCGTAGCCAGGCCCCAGCCGCCCTCGGCGTCGCGGATGGACATCGACACCAGGTCGTCCTGGACCTTGCCGTTGGCGTACGCCTTGGCGGTCTTCTGCTGCGAAGCCAGCGCGAACGCGTCGGTGCGTGCCTTGGTGATGTGCGGGACCAGGTCGTGCAGGTTCTCCGCAGTCGCGCCCATGACGAGCGCGGACGGGTCGACCAGCTTCTCGGCGATGATGCGCGGGTTGGGATCGACGCCCTCACCCATCGGGTGGCGGCCCATGTGCTCGACGCCGCCGGCGATGGCGACGTCGTACGCGCCCATGGCGATGCCGCTGGCCACGGTGGTCACGGCGGTCATCGCGCCGGCGCACATCCGGTCGATGGCGAAGCCGGGGACGGTCTTGGGTAGGCCGGCCAGCAGCGCGGCCGTACGGCCGATGGTGAGGCCCTGGTCGCCGATCTGGGTGGTGGCAGCGATGGCGACCTCTTCGACCCGCTCCGGCGGAAGCTGCGGGTTGCGGCGCAGCAGTTCCCGGATGCAGCGGATCACCAGGTCGTCGGCGCGGGTGTTGGCGTACATGCCACCCGCCTTGCCGAATGGGGTACGGACGCCGTCGACGAAGACGACATCCCGAACTTCACGGGGCACTTGAGCCTCCTAATCGACCACAATTCGGCCTCCGCACCGCTGGGCGGCGCTCCGGACCGAACGAGCGTCGGCCGGGCGGGGCACGTCACCCGGAATGCTACTCGCCAGTAACCAACCCCGTCCCCACGCCCCACTGTGGCCCACCCCACAACCCCCCGCACCCAACCCCATCCACCTCCACCCCGCTTCGCCTCGTTGATCATGAAGTTGTTGTCACGACACGCCGACGGCGATGGCAATAACTTCATGATCAACCAGGTAAAGCAGGGGAGGGGGTGGGTTAGGGGATGGGGTTGGGGGCCAGGGCCTCGGTCAGGTGTGCGTTGAGCAGGGCGATCTGCCACTCGCGGGCGTTGAAGCCCCGGAGTGCCTCTGCCACTGTGGCCTCGGTGATCTCCTCCGGAGGAGTCCAGGCCAGACGACGTACCGAATCCGGGGTGATCAGATTTTCCGGGGGCAGGTTGTGCTCGCCCGCGAGACGGACCACCACCTCCCGGCAGCGGGCCAGGCGTCCGGCCGCCACCGGGTCCCGCTCGGCCCACCGGTGCGGTGGGGGTGGCCCCTCCACCGTCGGGGTGACCGGTAGAGCGTCGTCCGGCAGCTCCCGGGCGTCGTCGAGCGCGGCCAGCCAGGTACGGGCCAGCCGGCGGACCGATCGGCCGCCGAAACCGGGCAGCGTCAGCAGCGTCTTCTCGTCCTTCGGGTCCAGCTCGGCTGCCGCGACGATGGCCGAGTCGGGCAGCACCCGGCCGGGCGCGGCGTCCCGTCGGGAGGCGATCTGGTCCCGGGCGTACCACAGGGAGCGGACCCGGGCCTGGGCCCGCGCCCCTCGCACGCGGTGGATGCCGGACGTGCGCCGCCAGGGTTCGGCGCGCACCCGGGGCGGGCGTGCGCCGGTACGGACCAGGGCGGCGAACTCCTCGGCGGCCCAGGCCGACTTGCCCTGCCGTGCCAGTTCGGCGTCGAGCGCGTCGCGCAGATCGGTGAGCATCTCCACGTCGAGCGCGGCGTAGGTCAGCCACGACTCGGGCAGCGGACGACTCGACCAGTCGGCCGCCGAGTGGTGCTTCTCCAGGGTGTAGCCGAGTAGCTGCTCGGTCAGCGCGGCCAGGCCGACCCGCTCGAACCCGGCCAGCCGTGCGGCCAGTTCCGTGTCGAACAGCCGGCATGGGCGCAGCCCCACCTCGGCCAGACACGGCAGATCCTGGCTGGCCGCGTGGAGCACCCACTCGGCCTCGCCGATCGCCGCTTCCAGCGTGCTGAGGTCGGGCAGCGGCAGCGGGTCGATCAGCGCCGTGCCGGCGCCCGCGCGGCGTAGCTGCACGAGGTACGCGCGTTGGCTGTAGCGGTAGCCCGAGGCGCGTTCGGCATCGAGGGCAACCGGGCCGGTGCCCGCCGCGAAACGGGCCACGACCTCGGCGAGTTCGGCCGGGGTGGCCACCGGTTCGGGGGTGCCGTCGCGCGGTGCGGTCAGCGGAACGGGCCCACCGTCGGTCGGGTCGGGCCCCTCGCCCGCCGGCTGCGGCTGGGCCGACGGCGGGTGCTGGGGTGCGTGTCCCGGAGGTTCTGCGGTGGGCCGACGGCGCAGGGGTGGTTCGTCGGTCACCTGCCAACCCTAGTGCGCGCGCCGATCCCGCGTGCGCAGCCGGTCCGGCGTGTGTCGACCAGGTGTCCGCAAGGTGTCCCTTCGGATGCCGGACATCGGGGGAGACAAAGCCCTTTCGCGCAGGTACGGTCCATCGAGCCGTCGGCCCCGATCAGGTGACATCCGGGATCACGGCCGCACGGGGAGACCACGGGGAAGGGCAAGACGATCATGACGGCTGGTTTCGCCACGGGCGACGGGCGACCGATGGGCGCCGACCCGGACGGCATGAGCGGTTCAGCCGTCGAACGGCCCGGTCCGCTGCCCCCGCGCATCGAACCGCATCCACCGGTTGGCGCCACCTGGTCCGGCATGCCGGGCGGCACCGAGCAACCCATGGCCGTCCCGACACCCCGTACCGGATGGTCGGCGCCGCCCAACAGCGGGCAGTGGGGCCAGGGTCCGGTTCCGGCCGGCCCGCCGGGACAAGCGCCGCCGGGACAAGCGCCCTACCCGCCGGGACAAGCGCCCTACCCGCCGGGACAAGCGCCCTACCCGCCGGGACAAGCGCCCTACCCGGCAGGGCCCGCGCCGTACGCCCCGGTCGCTCCCGCGTCGTACGGCGGCGGCTACCCGCCCGCCGGTGACCTGGCCAGCGCGCCGCCGTACCCCGCTGGCCAGCCCGGCTGGCCGGGCGTCACCCCGCCGCCGGTGCGACCCACCCGACGCCGCTGGCCGGTCGTGCTGGCCACGGTGCTCGTCGTCGCGTTGGCCGCCGTGGTCGGTGTGCAGGCGTACCAGCTCGACCGCCTCGGTGACCGGCTCGCCGCCACCGACGGCCGGCTGGCGCAGGCCCAGGACGGCGACGGCACCCGCCTCGACGGCCTGGAGAAGCGCGCGGACGCCCTGGAGAAGCAGGCCGGCGCCGCGTTCAACCCGGAGGCGGTGGCCAGCGCCGTGCTGCCCAGCGTGTTCCGGGTACGGGCCGGCCAGTTCACCGGCAGCGCGTTCGCGGTGGGCAAGCCGGCGGCCGGCGGCGGCACCAACCTGTTCACCAACTTCCACGTGGTCGAATCGGTGTGGGAGGGCGGCGGACGCGAGGTCTTCCTGGAGCGCACGGACCAGCGCTTCCCGGCGACCATCGTCAAGGTCGACAAGACCAACGACGTGGCGCACCTGCGTACCACCGGCAAGTTCACCGGCCTGGTCACCGCGCCCACCGCCGTGAAGTCCGGTCAGCAGATCGTCGTCGTCGGCGCTCCGCTCGGCCTGGAGGACAGCGTCACCACCGGTGTGGTGAGCGCGTTGCGCGCCGCCCAGGGTGGCTCCGGCCCGGCCATCCAGTTCGACGCGCCGATCAACCCCGGCAACTCCGGCGGCCCGGTGATCAACGGCAGCAAGCAGGTGGTCGGCATCGCCACCGCCAAGGCGCGCGACGCCGAGGGCATTGGACTGGCCGTACCGATCAAGGTCGCCTGCGACGGTTTCAAGATCTGCTGACCCGCGGCCTCGGCCGCTCGCGCCACCCCACGGCCCTCCCGGCCGTCCCCAACCCCGTCCGGGTCTTCGGCCCTGGACGATCCCGACGCTGCATCCGGTCCGTCGCGCCCACCGGCGGAGGACCCGCTCACCTGGAGGAAGAAACATGTCCCAGCCACCGACCGGCCCGGAGGGCACCCCGCCCGCCGCGCCGACGCCGCCGGCCGCCACCCCGCCGGCCGGTGCGCCCGACGCCGACGCGACGGTGCCGCACGCGGCGGTGCCCCAGCCGACCGGCACCGAATCGACCGCGCAGTTCCCGACCGGTCAGCCCGCCCCGCAGCAGTACGCCCCGGGCCAGGCGATGCCGCCGCAGCAGTACGCCCCGGGGCAGGCGATGCCGCCGCAGCAGTACGCCCCGGGGCAGGCCGCCCCGCAGTACGGTGCCGGCCAGACGGCCGCCTACCCGGCCAGCGCCCCGCCGTACGCCGGGCAGCCCATGTCGGCGCCCCCGGTCTCCGGCCCGGCGTACGGGCAGCCCATGTCGGCGCCGCCGGTCTCCGGTCCCGCGTACGGGCAGCCCATGTCGGGCCCGCCCGGGATGGCGCCGTACGGCGCTGCGCCGGCCCCTCGACGGAGCCGTGCCGTGCTGGTGCTGGCTCTGGTGGCCACGCTGCTCTTCCTCGTCAGCGGGGTGATGACCGGGCTGTTCGTGACCAAGAACAATGAGCTGAACCGGACCGAGAAGCGCCTCAACGCCCAGGTCAGTCAGCGCGACGGCACCATCGCGGCCAACACCACCGAGATCGGCAAGCTCAAGACCGAGCTTCAGGTCATGCAGGACAAGCTCGACAACACCGAGCAGGATCTGACCGGTACCCGGAACGACCGTGACGAGCAGGCCCGGCAGAAGAAGGTCATCGCCAGTTGCCTGGACAAGCTGACCACGGCGCTGGGCGCGGCGGCGGCCGGCAACAAGAGCAAGTACGACGCGGCGATGAAGGGCCTCGACAAGGTCTGCGACGAGGCGGAGAACTACCTCTGATCCGCCGCGCCGCCCGCCGCCACCCCCGCCCTCAGGCGGTGGCGGCCGGGCGGCGGTCGGCGAGCGTGGTGACCCCGGGCGGGGGCAGGCCGGCCGTCGAGGCGAGCAGCGTGCACCACCCGAGCAGGTGGGGGGCCAGGTTGTCGTCGACGGGTGTCCAGGAGGCGCGGATCTCGATGTCGCCGGCCGTCGGTGGGCCGGCCAGGTCACCGAACCGGGTCGACATGGTCTGGGTGACCGTTCCGCCGATCGCGCGGTGACGGGCGTCCTGGGTGTCGAGGGCGTCGGTCAGCCACGTCCAGCCGACCCCGGGTAGCAGCGGGTCGGCGGCGAGGTCGACCTCCAACTCGGCCGTCACGTAGGTGACCAACCGCAGGGTGCCCTGCCACGCCTCGTGCCCGGCGGGATCGTGCAGCAGGATCAGCCGACCGGTGGCCACCTCGTCGCCGTCGCGCAGCACCGTCGCGGAGAGCGCGAACGTGTACGGCGCGAGTCGTTGGGGCGCGCCGACCTCCTCCAGGGTGATCTCCGGCCGGGGCGCCGGCGACCGCAGCCCGGCGACCGCGCGGGCGAAGGTCTCCGGGAGCGCGATCGGGGGGGCCATGTCGGCAGCCTATGCCGCCGCGTGGTCGCCCGCTTCGACGGCGCGCCGACACTCGCGAGAGGCGTCCGGGTGTGGAACGTGCCCTTCCTCTCACCCCCACCCGGTCCGGGGCGGGCGGCGTGGCACGATTGCGGCGATGACCACGGATACCACGGGCACTGCCGCCCGAGACGGACACCCGCGCCCCGGCGGCCCGGCCGACTCGCCCTTCATCCGGGCGTGCCGGCGTCGGCCCGGCCCGCACACGCCGGTCTGGTTCATGCGCCAGGCGGGACGCTCCCTTCCGGAGTACCGGGAGATCCGGGCCAACGTGCCGATGCTGGAGTCGTGCCGCCGCCCGGAGCTGGTCACCGAGATCACCCTCCAGCCGGTGCGCCGGCACGGGGTGGACGCGGCCATCCTGTTCAGCGACATCGTGGTGCCCGTCGCCGCGGCCGGGATCGACCTGGACATCGTGCCGGGCACCGGCCCGGTGGTCGCCGAGCCGATCCGTACCGCCGGCGACGTCGAGCGGATCCGCCCGATCAGCCGCGACGACGTCCCATACGTGGACGAGGCCGTCCGGCAACTCGTGGTCGAGCTGGGCGACACCCCGTTGATCGGCTTCGCCGGGGCGCCGTTCACGCTGGCCAGCTACCTCGTCGAGGGCGGTCCGTCGCGGACCCACGCCAAGACCAAGGCCCTGATGTACGGCGACCCCGAGCTGTGGCACGCGCTCTGCGCCCGGCTGGTCGAGGTGACCCTGGCCTTCCTGCGGGTGCAGATCGAGGCCGGGGTGTCCGCCGTGCAGCTCTTCGACTCGTGGGCCGGCGCGCTCTCCGAGGCCGACTACCGCCGCTACGTGCTGCCGCACTCGACGGAGGTGCTCAGCGGGTTGGCGGACGCCGGTGTGCCGCGCATCCACTTCGGGGTGGGCACCGCCGAGCTGCTGGGCGCGATGGGCGAGGCCGGCGCGGACGTGGTCGGCGTCGACTGGCGTACGCCACTGGACGTGGCCACCGGTCGGATCGGGCCGGACAAGGCGGTGCAGGGCAACCTGGACCCGGCCGTGCTGCTCTCGCCGTGGCCGGTGGTCGAGGCCGAGGTGCGCCGCATCCTGGAGCAGGGCCGGGCCGCCCCCGGGCACGTGTTCAACCTTGGCCACGGTGTGCTGCCGGAGACCGACCCGGACGTGCTGACCCGGGTGGTCGCGCTGGTGCACGAGGTGTCCAGCCGCCGGGCCGACCAGGGCTGACAAGGCGATGCGGCAGCCCTGGCGGGTGGCGGTGGTCGGCGGCGGGATCGCCGGGTTGGCCGCCGCGGTCCGCTTGCGCGACCACGCGCCCGAGGGCACCGAAATCACCGTGTACGAGCAGTCCGGCGCGCTGGGCGGCAAGCTGCGCACCGGAACGCTGGCCGGTGGACCGGTGGAGTTCGGCGCCGAGTCGTTCCTGATGCGCGACCCGACCGGGGCCGAGAGCGCGGCGGTGGCGCTGGCCCGCCGGCTCGGGCTGGCCGAGGAGATCGTGCACCCCACCGTCGGGCAGGCCGCGTTGGTGGTCGACGGAGGGCTGCGCCCCATCCCGGGCGGGACGCTGGTGGGCGTACCCGGGGATCTTGATCAGGTGGCGGCGGTCGCCCGCCCGGCGGCGGACGCCGACCTCGACGGCGGTCGGCCGCTGGTCGGGCCCGACGCGGACGTCTCGGTGGGCGCGCTGGTCCGCTCCCGCTTCGGTGACGAGGTGGTCGACCGGCTGGTCGACCCGATGCTCGGCGGCGTGTACGCGGGCCGCGCCGACGATCTCTCCCTGGTCACCACGATGCCGGCGCTGGCCCGCACGGCGTGGGTGGAGCACACCCTGGTCGGCGCGGTCCGGGCCGCGCAGGCCGCCGCCCCGCGCGCGCCCGGCGCCCCGGTCTTCGGCACCCTGGCCGGCGGCCTGGGCACCCTCATCGAGGCGGCGGCGACGGCCAGCGGCGCGACGATCCGACGGGACGCCGCCGTGCGCGAGGTGACCCGGACCGACAGTGGCTGGCGGCTCACCGTCGGCCCGACCCGCGACCCGCAGAGCGTCGACGTGGACGCCGTGGTGCTGGCGGTGCCGGCCCGCCCGGCAGCCCGCCTGCTCGCCGGCCCGGCCCCGCAGGCCGCGTCGGTCGTCGGCGAGCTGGACTACGCGAGCGTCGCGCTGGTCACCCTGGCGCTGCCACAGCCGCCGCTGCCCGAGCTGTCCGGCTTCCTGGTGCCGAGCACCGAAGGGCTGCTGATCAAGGCGGTGACGTTCTTCACCACGAAGTGGGGGCACCTGCGGCGGCCGGACGGGCTGGCGCTCGTGCGCGCCTCGGTGGGCCGCTACGGCGAGGAGGCGCAGCTCCAGCGCCCGGACGCCGACCTGGCCGCGACGGTGCACCGGGAGTTGTCGGCGGTGCTCGACACTCCGCTGCCCGCTCCGGTCGACGGGCACGTGCAGCGGTGGGGCGGCGCGCTGCCGCAGTACACCCCGGGGCACGCCGACCGGGTCGCCGCCGCGCGGACGGCGCTGCGGGCCGCGTACCCCACCCTGGTCCTCGCCGGCGCCGGCTACGACGGTGTCGGCATACCGGTCTGCGTCCGCTCCGGCGAGACGGCGGCCGACGAGATCATCACAGCACTGGGAGGATCGGCGAGATGACCGAGCAGACCAACGCGGCCCGGCTACGGGAGCTGAACGACAGCATCCGCTACACGATGTGGTCGGTGTTCCGGGCCAGCGCCCCGCTGCCGTCGCTGCGGGACAACGTCACCGGCGAGGTCGAATCCCTCTTCGAGGAGCTGGCCGGCAAGGACGTGGTGATCCGGGGCGTGTACGACGTGGCCGGCCTGCGCGCCGACGCGGACGTGATGATCTGGTGGCACTCGGCGTCGAGCGACGCCCTCCAGGACGCGTACCTGCGGTTCCGGCGCACGACGCTGGGCCGGGCGCTGACCCCGGTGTGGTCGCAGATGGCGCTGCACCGGCCGGCCGAGTTCAACAAGAGCCACATCCCGGCGTTCCTGGCCGGCGAGGAGGCCCGCGGATACCTGTGCGTCTACCCGTTCGTGCGCTCGTACGAGTGGTACCTGCTGCCCGACGCCGAGCGGCGTGAGCTGCTGGCCGAGCACGGGAAGATGGCGCGCGGCTACCCGGACGTACGGGCCAACACGGTCGCCTCGTTCGCGCTGGGCGACTACGAGTGGATGCTCGCCTTCGAGGCCGACGAGCTGCACCGCATCGTGGACCTGATGCGGGACCTGCGCGCCTCCGGGGCCCGCCGGCACGTCCGCGAGGAGGTCCCGTTCTACACGGGCCGCCGCCGCTCAGTAGCCGAGATCGTCAACTGCCTGGTCTAACCCCCACCGCGCCGCCGCCCCGGGTGCGGCCCGCCCCGCTGCGGCCCCCGCCCTGCCCCTGCCCCCGCCCGGATGCGCCCCGCCCCCGCCCCCGCCCTCGCGATCTTGTACTTTCTGTGCCGACGAAAGGGGCATAGGCCGCGATCTGGCAACCGAAAGTGCAAGATCGCCGCACTGGCTGCCCGACCTCGTCGATCATGGAGTAGTGGTGCCTGGTTTGCCCGTCTGTGGGTGCTTTGTCGACCACCACAACTCCATGATCGACGAGGCGCCGCGGGGGTGGCGCGGGGGTGGCGGGGTGGTGCGGGGTCGACGGGGCGCCGCGGGGGTGGCGGGGCGGCGCGGGGGTGACGGGGTGGTGCGGGGGTGGCGACGCCGGGTGGGTCAGTCGTTGGGGTGAGCTTCAGGATGTCGATCATGCGGAGGTGGTGCCCGGACGGATCGCCGGGCACCACCGCATTCCCGCCGTCCGGCGCCGCGCCCCCGCCCGGGTGCGGCGCCGGACGGGGATCAACTGGTCGCCGTGCAGGAGACCAGCGGAACCGGGTTGCTGCCGTTCCAGGAGCCGAGCAGACCGAATGTCGTACTCGCTCCGGCAGCCAGCGTGCCGTTGTAGTTGACGTTGCGGGCGGTGACCAGCGTGCCGTTCGTGGTGACGGTGGCGCTCCACGACGAGGCGACCTGCTGGCCGTTGTTGTAGTTCCAGCTCACCGACCAGCCCTTGGTGGGTGAGCCACCGGCGGTGACCTTCACCTCGGCCTGGAAGCCTCCGCTCCACTGACCCGTGACCTGGTACGTCGCCGTGCAGGCGCCGGCCGGCGGCGGGGTGCTCGGCGGGGGAGTCGTGGGCGGGGGCGTGGTGGGCGGCGGCGTCGTCGGCGGGGGCGTGGTGGGCGGCGGCGTCGTCGGCGGTGTGGTGGGCGGCGGCGGCGTGGATCCGCCACCGAAGTCCACGTCACTGCACAGGTAGTACGACTGGTCCAGGTGGCTCGCCTGCCAGATGGTGTAGACGATGTGCCGCCCGGTCCGTCCCGTCGCGTTGACCGGGATCTGGATGGAGACGCCGCCGGTGTCCTTGTCCCACTGCGACGCCGGGGTGTTGCCGATCTGACCGGCCAACTCCAGGTCGTTCCAGCCCAGCGGCTGGGTGGCCGAGTTGAAGCCCTGCTTCGTCACGTACACCCGGATGTAGTCGGCGCCGTGGCTGGCCTGGTCGAAGAAGCGCAGCCGGAAGTTGTTCGCCACCGACGTGGTCTTCCAGGCGCCGACCGTGTCCATGGCGTTGTAACGGCCGTTCTGGGTCCGTCCGCCGCTGCACAGTTGGCCGTTCGGGATCGCGCCCTGGTGGTTGCCGGCCACACCCTCCCGGAACAGGCCGTTCCAGTTCCACATGGCCTGCGGGTCGGCCTGCCAGGCCTGCCAGCACATCGGGTCCTCGGTGGCCATGCGCGGGTTCTGGAAGTCACCACCCCAGCGCTGCCAGCAGCTGTAGCTGCGCGAGGGTGGGTCGACGACCGAGCCGTGCGCGGAGGCGGATGGGACCAGCGAGACGCTCAGCGCCGTGGTTAACAGGAGCGTGGCGGCTGCCGCGATGGCGAGCGGCCGGAGCACGCGTGGTGTTCGGGCGATTGTGGACATGGAGCCCCCGGGGGGATGAGGTCGGACGTCGACACCCGGACTGCCGGGAGTTGCCCGCTCCCGTGCCTATTCGCTGGCTCCCGCGATGGCTCTACCCGGCACGATGCCAGGTTGATCGTCGGACGTCAATGGCTGCCGGTCGCGCGTCTCGGCGCATCGGGGTGTGCAGGATGCCGTCCTCGACGTACTCCGGGCCGCTGACCGTGAAGCCGTGTCGGGCGTAGAACGGGACGAGGTGCGACTGGGCCTCCAGCACGCACGGCCGGTCGCCGACCAGGTCGAGCGCCGCCGCCATCAGCCGGCCGGCGTGCCCGCCACCACGGGCCGCCGGGGCCACCACCACCCGGCCGATCCGGGCGACGTCGTCCGGGTCGGCCAGGATCCGCAGGTACGCCATCGGAGAGCCGCCGTCGGTCAGCCAGACGTGCCGGGTACCCGGTTCCACGTCCCGTCCGTCGAGTTCGGGGAACGGGCAGTTCTGCTCCACCACGAACACGTCGATGCGCAGTTTGAGCAGGTCGTGGAAGGTGCGGGTGTCCAGGTCGGCGAAGAGAGCGGTTCGGATCTCGGCGGTCTGCTGGGGCATCCACCGATCCTAGGTCGGGGTGGTTCACCCGGTGTTCGCCCGCTCGGGTGCGAGGTACGTGGCGGCCACGGCGGTGAGCAGCAGAACACCGCCGATGATCACCGGCAGGGAGAGCGGTTCGTGCAGCAGCGCCACCGACAGGGCGGCGGCGGTGAGCGGTTCGAGCAGGGTCAGCACGGCCGCGACGCTGCCCGGCGTGGTGCGCAGCCCGGCGTAGAACAACGCGTACGCGACCGCGGTGGTGACCACGCCGAGGTGCAGCAGCAGTGCCACGGTGTCGAGGCGTACCGGCACGCTGACCCCGGCGACCAGGGCCGACGGTGCCAGGGTCAGCGCGCCGACCACGGTGGAGATGGTGGTGAGTGTCATCGGCGCGGTGTGCTGTGACATCTGGCGGCTGATCAGGGTGGTCACCGCGTACCCGAGGCCGGAGCCGGCCGCCGCGAGCAGGCCGAGCAGTGGGGCGGCCGCTGCCGCGCCGGGCTGCCCGGTGGCGGCGGTGATCAGGACGAGGCCGGCCACCGCCGCGACAAGCTTCCCGAGTCGCAGCGGGCCGGGGAGCCGACGGGCGTGCACCGACTCCCAGGCCGCGGCGAGGACCGGGGCCAGGCCCAGGCTGACGATGGTGGCCACGCTGACCCCGGCCCAGGCCACGGCGGCGAAGTAGAGCGCCTGGTAGACGCCGAGGCCGATGCCGGTGAGCAGCAGCGGTACGGGTGCGGCGCGCACTGCGGACACGATCGTGCGGAGCCGGCCGGCGGCGCAGGCCAGCAGCACGAGCGCGGCGATGGCGAGGCGGTGGAAGCCGATGCTCACCGGGCTGAGCCCGGTGCCCTCGCGCAGGAGTTGCACCGCCACGCCGGTGGTGCCCCACAGCACGCCGGTGACGGTGATCTGGAGCAGGCCGCTGCGGGCGGCGTGGCGGGCGGCCGAGGCGGCCGGCAACGGGGTACGGGTGGTGGACACGGGGGCGCTCCGAAGGGTGAGCCGTTGACGGGGACGACGTCGACGGAGCGCGTACGACAAAAGTGGCCGAGCGGGGTCAGGTCACCCGGTCGGCGAGAGGTGCGGCGCTCCGATCAGGAGCGCGGCGGGGGCAGGACGCCCAGGAATGGCCGCATGGCGACGACCGTACCCCAGCTTGACGGTCCGGTTGGCCCACGGCCGGGCCGACTCGATCAGGCCGACCCGGTCAGGCCGGGCGGGCGCCGACGGCGTCGCGGATCTCGGCGCCCTCGGCGCCCTCGACCGAGCGGGCGCAGTGCCCGCAGCAGAAGAACCGGCCGTTGACCTCGACGCCGTGTCCGACGATCTTGACCTGGCAGTGTTCGCAGATGGGCGCCATGCGGTGGATCGCGCACTCGAAGGAGTCGAAGGTGTGCACGTCACCGCTGACGGTGTGCACCTCGAACGCCATCCAGTAGTCGTTGCCGCAGACCTCGCACGTTGCCACAGGAACCCCCCGTATCAGGACATGTGCTACCACACTGCCTCACCGTGGGCGGCGAGGGGCGAATTACCGCCAGCCGGCCCCGCTGGACGGCGTGTCGGCCTCGGCGTGTCCTGCGTTAGGCCAGGTGAACCGCCGTGACCCCCGGAGGATCGCCATGATCAAACGCAACAAGCTCTTCGGCAGCCAGACCCGGGTGACCTTCTGCCTACCGCGGGACGCGCCGCCCGGTCCGGTGAGCGTCGTGGGTTCGTTCAACGGCTGGGAGCCCGGTCGGCACGAGTTGGTGGCCCGCCGCGACGGCACCCGGACGGTGACCGTGCGGCTCGGCCCGGGGGGGTACCGCTTCCGCTACCTCGCCGCCGGTGGCGTCTGGCTCGACGACGAGACCGCCGACGGCGTCGATGGCAACGGCAGCCTGCTGCGACTGTGAGAGGTCAACTCGTCACCATCGATGTATTTATCGACGACGCTCTTTACTGTTAATAAAGTTTAAATTACCTTGGGGGCACCTCACCGCACCTGCAGAAGGAGCTGCCCCCATGCGCCGAAGAATCACCGTCCCGCTGGTGGCGGCGGGCGCTGTCGCCGCCACCCTCACCGTCGCCGCGCCCGCACAGGCGCACGGCTACGTCTCCGCCCCGCCCAGCCGGCAGGCGCTCTGCGCGCAGGGCAAGGTGCCCGACTGCGGGCAGATCAAGTACGAGCCGCAGAGCGTCGAAGGGCCCAAGGGCCTCAAGAGCTGCAACGCCGGCATCACCCAGTTCGCCGTCCTCAACGACGACAGCCGGGGCTGGCCGGCCACGTCGGTCGGTAGCTCGCTGACCTTCACCTGGTTCAACACGGCCCGGCACGCCACCAGCAACTGGGAGTACTGGATCGGCAACACCCGCGTCGGCGTGGTCAACGGCAACGGGCAGCAGCCCGGCGCGACGGTCTCGCACACCGTCAACCTGGGCGGTTTCTTCGGGCGGCAGAAGATCCTCGCCGTGTGGAACATCTCCGACACCGCGAACGCCTTCTACTCCTGCATCGACGTGCAGATCGGCGGCGGCGGGTCGACGCCCACCCCGACGCCGACCACCTCACCCACACCGCGACCCACGACCAGCCCCACCGCCGCGCCGACGACCCCGCCCCCGGCGGGTGGCAGTTGGACGGCCGGCCGGGCGTACCAGGTCGGCGACCAGGTCACCTACGGCGGGCTCACGTACCGCTGCCGGCAGGCCCACACCGCCATCGCCGGCTGGGAGCCGCCGAACGTACCGGCGCTCTGGCAACAGGTCTGACCGCGCGGGTGCGGTCCCGGCCGCACCCGCGTCGCCACCCCCACCCCGATCGGAGCCCCGGCATGGCCCGCGCAACCCACCTGGCGTGGTTGGTCGCCGCGTCGCTGCTCGCCGGCTGCGCCGGGCCGTCCCTGCGCCCACCGGTACCCGCGTCCCCGGTGGTGGCCGACTCCGCGCCGGCCGCCGCCGAGCTGAGCGGCATCGACGTGGTGTTCCTGAGCACCATGGCCGGGCACAGCGAGCGCACCCTCCAGATCGTCCGGCTCGCCCGGGATCGGCTGCGCGACGATGCGCTGAAGACACTGGCCGCCGCCATCGAGGTGACCGAGGCCGACGAGCTGTCGACCATGCGCGGGTGGCTGCCGACGACCGGACCGGGCGTCAGCGCCGCCGCCGGGCACGACCACGCCGGACACGGCGACGACGCGGCGCTCGACCGGCTGCGGGCCGCGTCGGACGCCGACGTCGACCGGGTGCTGCGCGAGGTCCTCGCCGACCACCAGCGAGCCGCCGCCGACCTGGCCCGGGCCCAGGTCGGCGTCGGCCGTGACGAGCGGGTCCGCGACCTGGCCCGGCGGATCGAACAGTCGCGGTCCGCCGAGGTCGAGCTGCTCAGCGGGTACGACGATCAGGTCAGCGGGGTTCCAGGCGCACCGAGATCGAGTTGACGCAGTGCCGGGTGTCCTTCGGCGTGAAACCCTCGCCGTGGAACACGTGCCCGAGGTGACTGTCGCAGCGGGCGCAGCGGATCTCCGTACGGGCCATGCCGAGGCTGCGGTCCTCGATCTCCTTGACCCGGCCCGGGATGGCGTCGTCGAAGCTCGGCCACCCGCAGTGCGAGTCGAACTTCGTGTCGCTGGAGAAGAGTTCCAGACCGCAGGCCCGGCAGTGGTAGACGCCCGACGTCTTGGTGTCCACGTACTCGCCGGTCCAGGGGCGTTCCGTTCCGTGCTCCCGCAGGACGTGGAACTCCTCCGGGGTCAGGCGGACGCGCCACTCGTCCTCGGTCTTGGGCAGGTTGTTGTCGTCAAGACTCACCCGTCAACGGTACGTCGAACGTCGGGGGCGTGGCATAAGGTCGCGGGATGGGTGGCACCAAGGCAGCGGTCGCCGAGGTCGAGGTGGCCGGGCACACCGTACGACTCAGCAGCCCCGACCGGGTGATCTTTCCTGAGCGGGGCTTCACCAAGGCCGACGTCTTCCACTACTACCTCGCCGTCGGCGACGGGATCATGCGTGCCCTGCGGGACCGGCCCACCACGCTGCAACGCTTCCCCGAGGGCGTGGAGGGCGAGGCGTTCTTCCAGAAGCGGGTGCCCACCCGGGGCGTGCCGCCCTGGATCACCACCGCCGAGATCACCTTTCCGAGCGGTCGCGGCGCGGCCGAGCTGTGCCCGGCCGACCTGGCACACGTGGCCTGGGCGGCGCAGATGGGCACGATCGTGTTCCACCCGTGGCCGGTGCGCGCCGCCGACACCGACCGCCCCGACGAACTGCGCATCGACCTCGACCCGCAGCCCGGCACCGATTTCGCCGACGCGGGCCGGGCCGCCGCCGAGGTGCGCGCTGTCCTCGACGAGCTGGGCGCGATCGGCTGGCCGAAGACCTCCGGCGGGCGCGGCGTGCACGTCTACCTGCGCATCCAACCCCGCTGGACGTTCACCGAGGTCCGTCGCGCCACCATCGCCCTGGCCCGCGAGGTCGAACGCCGCAACCCCGACCTGGTGACCACCGCCTGGTGGAAGGAGGAGCGCGGCAGCCGGGTCTTCGTCGACTACAACCAGATGGCCCGGGACCGGACGATCGCCTGCGCGTACTCGCTGCGCGCCAACGCCCGGGCCACCGTCTCCACCCCGGTCACCTGGGACGAGCTGCCCGACGTCGACCCGGACGACTTCGACCTGCGGACCGTGCCGGCCCGGCTCGCCGACAGCGGCGACCCGCACGCCGGCATCGACGACGCCCCGTGGGACATCACGCCCCTGCTGGAGTGGGCCGACCGCGACGCCGCCGCCGGCCAGGGCGACCTGCCGTACCCGCCGGACCACCCGAAAATGCCCGGCGAACCCAAGCGCGTCCAGCCCAGCCGCGCCAAGCGCACCCCCTAGATCCGTTCTCCTGAGGGCGGTCGAGCCGTCCATGCCACGAACCTCTCAAACAACTCCCGAGCGTCGGGTACCGCGTCCGGGTTCAGCTTGAGCAGGTCGGCCGTCGCCTCGAACAACTGGCTCGCCAGGTAGACCGACAACCCCACCCGATCCCGCCGGTACTGCATCGTCAGCAGCAGGCGGGCCGGCGGGCACGGCCAGGCGGCCGCGCAGACGCGGCACAACCACAGCGGGCGCATTGGAGTGTGCGGGCGGATCGCTCTCCGCTGGTGGTGATGGGCTGGCGACCCGTTCGACGTAGACATGCCCCTTACGGTGACCGGTAAGTTGACCCGGGTCAAGGAGTCAGGTCAACTGTTTACCGTCCGCCATATGGATCTGGTGGGCGCTGCGGAGATTCGCGCGATGCTTGGTGGCATCAGTAAGCAGCGTGTTTACGTGATCACCAGCCACCGAAACTTCCCCGAGCCGGTGGCTGATCTGGTGCAGGGCAAGGTCTGGCGCAAGTCGGACGTGATGGCCTGGATTCGAGAGCATCGCCCGGAGTTGGCCGAGGATTGATTGCCTCGGTTCAGGGCTCCGGTGCGGCCGGTTCTTGTCGTACACCTGTTCTAGAATTTGTCTGTGATCGATGAGTTGGCACGGGCGGACCAGGCGGTGGCGGCGTGCGCCGATACCGCCGTCTGGGCCCTCGCCGAGCACGATCTGATCGCGGCGTTGGACGCCACCCACCGGCTTGCGCAGCGCCTGGCGGCCGCGCAGTTGGCGCTGGTGCGCGAGCTGGACGGGCGTGGCGTCGCGGTGGCGCAGGGCGCGTCCTCGACGGCGGTGTGGCTGCGTGGGCGGCTGCGACTCGACGTCGGCGCCGCGCGTCGGCTGGTCGCCCTCGCGGCCTCGGTCGACGCCGCGCCACCGGGCGTGCGTGAGGCGTTGGCGGACGGCACGGTCAGCGTGGAGCAGGCCCGGGTCATCGCCGACACAGCCGCCACGGTGTCAGCCGTCGCGGGTGCGGAGGTGGCCGACAAGGCGGTCGGGGTGCTCGTCGAGTGGGCGGCGCAGTTCGACCCGATGCTGCTGCGGCAGATGGGCACCCGCATCCTCGATCACGTCGCTCCCGATCTTGCCGACGCCGCCGACGCGGCGGCCCTGGCTGCCGAGGACGCCCGGGCGGCCCGCGACCGGCATGTCACCGTCTCCGAGCAGACCGGTGGGCGGCTCCGGCTCAGCGGCATCCTCGACGTCGAGACCGCCGCGCTGTTCCGCGCCGCCATCGATCCGCTGAGCGCGCCCTCCGGGCCGGACGACAGCCGCTGCGCCGGCCAGCGTCGCCACGACGCCCTGGCGGACGTGTGCCGGCTGGCGCTGCGCACCGGCGAGCTGCCCGAGACCGGCGGTGATCCGGCGCAGCTCGTCGTCACCGCCAGCTTCGACGGGCTGACCCGGCAGTTGGGCGCCGGGACTCTCGACGTCGGCCTGCGACTCACCCCCGAGACGGTGCGCCGACTCGCCTGCGATGCCACCGTCCTGCCCGCCGTGCTCGGTGGCGCCGGTCAGGTCCTCGACGTGGGCCGGCAACGCCGCCTCGTCACCGGGCCGCTGCGCCGGGCGCTGGTGCTGCGCGACGGGGGCTGCGCCTTTCCAGGCTGCGACCGGCCGCCGCGCTGGTGCGCCGCCCACCACATCCGCCACTGGGCCGACGGTGGTCCCACCAGCCTCGACAACGCCGTCCTGCTCTGCGGCCACCACCACCGGCACGTCCACCAAACCGACTGGGTGGTGCGACTCGGCGACGACGGCCAGCCGGAGTTCGTACCGCCGGCCTGGCTCGACCCGGCCCAGCTCCCGCGCCGCAACGAATTCCACCGGCGGACGTAGGCCGGTCGGCTGCTGGATGGGATCCGCGCCGGCCGGGGCCGAGGACGACGTACCCGCGGGGTGGAGCGTCACCGACGGCCTCGACGACCTGGCGTTGCAGCCCTACGGTCAACGGCTCCTCGACGAGCTGCTCGGCAGCATGCCCCGGCCCACGATGGCGATCAGCGGTGGCCCGGAGATCCTGCGGGCCGGCGGGCAGGAGATCGATTCCGCGCTGTTGCCCACCACGGAATCCGGCGCGTGGCAGGTGGTCTCGGCCCGGATCAGCCTCTGGAACGTCGACTGTGGCCTGCTGTGCGTCACGTACCAACTGCCGGACGGCATCGTCAGCGGCGCCGGCGAGGTGGTTGCCGAGGTCGCCCCGCCGGTGCAGCGGATGCTGCCCGCGGTGACGCGGCTCCTGCGCGCTGTCCTGCCGGCGCCGGCCGGTACGGACGAGGTGTTCGTCCTCTGGGCCAACACCACCTTCGCTGTCCGGGTCGATCCGGACTGCGCTCCGGCACGCCGGCGGACCATCGCCGAGCAGTTCACCCCGGACGGCGTGGACTGCACGCCCGACGGCATCTCCGACGGTGTTCTGCGGGTCGGCTCGCACACCACGGCCGTGGTCAGTGACTTCGGGTCGCGCCCGGCCCTGCTGCTGGCGCGGCTGACCGGGGTGCATCACGTCTGCTGGGCTGCGGCCCTGCGCTACGACGCGGTGCTCTCGGCGGAGCTGTCCCAGATCGACCCCGGGCGTGGCGGTCTGTCCATGAGCGCTCTCGAAGACCAGGCCAAGCGCATTCTCAGTGGTTACCACCGCATCCGCCTGTTCCGGCTCGGCTATTCGTCGGTGGAGGCGCACCTCGACGCGGCCGGCGGCACCGTGTGGAACGCGCTGGAGCAGCAGTGGAAGTTCCGGCTCGTTCTCACCACGCTGGACGAGCGGCTCGACTTCGTCCGGACGCTGCACCAGCAACTGGTCGGTCGCCTCCAGGACCGACGGTCCCGCCTCCTCAACGAACTGGTGCTGGCCTTCACCTTCCTGAACATCTTCGCCATCGTGCTCGCCGCACTGACCTTCGTGGCGCTGCCGAGCCTCGACGTCGGGCTCCTGGCCTCGGCGATCGGAGTGGTGATGCTGCTGGCGAACCTGACCGCGTACCTCGCGCTCCGTCGCCAGATGAACGACCCGGGTCGGGCCTCTGGCGCGTGACCCGGCGGTCGGCCTGAACAGGGGTGCATGGGGCGCGCGATCATCGATAGCATCGCCGCCATGGCGACGCGGCTTGTGCAGATCAACATGAAGGCTCGGGACGAGGTGGCGCTCGGCGAGTTCTGGGCCGAGGTGCTCGGCTGGGAGATGTCCAGCGAGGGGCCCGGTGTGACCAACCTCGAACCGAAGGGCTTCAGCTATCCCGATCCGGTCGCCGTCTGCATCGACATCGTCGTGACCGACGAGCCCAAGACGGGAAAGAACCCGGTGCACCTCGACCTGGCCACCACTTCGGCAGCGCACCAGGCCGAGGTCGTCGCGCGCCTGAAGGATCTCGGCGCGACGCCCGTCGACGTGGGTCAGGGGGACGTGTCGTGGATCGTCATGGCCGACCCGGAGGGCAACGAGTTCTGCGTGCTGGACTGGCACGACTCGAACCAGGACACCGGGCCGATCGCCTCCGTGGTGGTCGACTGCGCGGACCCGAGGGGCATGGTTCGTTTCTGGGGCGAGGCGATGGACTGGACCGTGCACAAGGTGACCGACGACAGCGCGGTCCTGCGCTCGTCCCGGGGCGTCGGTCCGTACCTGCAGTTTCTGCGGACGCCCGACGTGAAGACGGGGTGGAACCGTGTCCACCTCGACGTGCGCCCGTACCCGGGGGACGGCATGGAGGCCGAGGCCGCGCGACTGCAGGCTCTCGGCGCGACCCCGATCGACCTGGGCGACAGCACGATCCCGTGGAAGGTCTTCGCCGATCCGGAGGGCAACGAGTTCTGTCTCCTCACCCCGAAGTGATCCGCGCTGCCCGGACACGCACACCACGGTTACGGCCGTACCGATTGACTTTCGATAGGTAGCGAGCGAAACTCGATGCATGTTTGTTGAACGTCGAGCGGTGTCCGCTCTCCGAGTGTTCCTCCTGGTGCTGTTCGGGGTCCTGGTCGTCTTCCAGACCCTCTCGCTGCCGGGGCAGTTCGCGTACATGGCGCAGGAGTCGCCACAGGACGCGTACCTCCGGTGGCCGGCGACGATCGTGACGGTCTTCTGGGTGCTCTGCGTCCAGGTGGTGATCGTCGCGACGTGGCAGCTGCTCAGCCTGGTCAAGAACGACCGCATCTTCACCGAGGCTTCGCTGAAGTGGGTGGACGCCATCGTCTGGGCCATCGCCGCCGCGTGGCTGGTGCTGGTGGGCGTCTTCCTCTACGTCGGGTTCAACGCCGACGACCCCGGCCTGCCGCTCCTGCTGTTCCTGCTGACGGTGGGCGTCACCGTGCTGGGGCTCCTCATGGTGGTCATGCGCGCCCTGCTGCGGCAGGCCACCACGCTCCGGACCGACATGGAAGCGGTGATCTGATGCCCATCGTCGTCCGGATCGACGTCGAGTTGGCCAAGCGCAAGATGAGCGTCGGCGAGTTCGCCGAGCGCGTCGGGCTCACCCCGGCGAACGTGGCGGTGCTCAAGAACGGCCGCGCCAAGGCCGTCCGCTTCAGCACCCTCGAAGCGATGTGCCGGGTGCTCGAATGCCAGCCCGGAGACCTCCTCGAATGGGTCGAGGAGGAGACCGCATGAGGTACGTCGGCGCGTTGCTCGTCGTGGGCGCGATCGCCTTCGCCGTACGGGCGGCCCGACGCGGCGCGTGACCGCGCCGACCGTTCTCGTAATAACGATCATGTAACGGGCGCGAACCTTTCCCCCTAGGTGACCTGTCTTGAAGGTCGTCGGCCCACCAGGGCCAGGGGAGGCGTCGGATGAAGCTGGTGTGGAGGCGGGCCCGCGAGGCGCGGGGACTGCTGTTTGCCGCGGTGCTCGCCGCCTTGGTCGCCGTAGCGTTGGTCACCGGCCTGTCGGACTACAACCGACGCGCGGTGGACGCCGGACAACGCGCGTTGGTCGCGGCGTCGCCGGTCGAGGAACGCGGCCTGTTGGTCAGTGGGTCTGGTGGCCGCGACGCCGCCGAGTTCGCCAAACGTGACGGGGCGGCGCGGGCCCAGTTCGCCGACGGGCTCGCCGGGGTGCCGGTCGCCGTCTCCGCCGCGCGGTACGGCACCGGCCGGGAACTGACCGGCGATCTCGGCTCGGTGCCGCGCAAAGGCACCGATCCCATCTTCGCGAACCTGGCCACCCTCGAGGGCCTGACCGCGCACGCCGAGCTGACCAACGGGGCCTGGCCCCGCGCTGGGGCGAAGCCGGCCCAGGTGAGCCTGCCGGAGCGGGTCGCCACGACACTCGGCCTGACCGTCGGCGCGCGGGTTCCGCTGCGGGACCGCGCCACCGAGAAGGCCAGCGAGGTGGTGCTCGCCGGCACCTGGCGGCCCCGCGACCCGACCGAGGCGTACTGGCTGCTGGCCCCCGGTGTGGGTACGGGCAGCATCGGGTCGGCCACCTCGTACGGGCCGTTCGTGCTGGACCCGGCCGACTTCACCACCCTCTTCACGGGCTCGGTGACGGCGTCCTGGCTGGCCGAACCGGACCTCGGTGGTGTCGACGCCGCCGACCTGCCCGCCGTACGGGCCGCCGTGAGCGCGGCCGCGGTCGCGGTGCCCGAGGCCGCCGAACTGGGCAGCTCGGGACAGGTCACGACGAAGATCGACCAACTGCTGGACCGGATCGCCCGGGCCGACCTGGTGGGCCGCTCGGCGTTGGCTACCCCGCTGCTGCTCATCCTGGTGCTCGGCGGTTACGCGCTGGTGCTGGTCGCCGCGCTCCTGCACGAGGACCGTCGTCCGCAGACCGCGCTGCTGCGCGCCCGTGGCGCCGCCCGCCGCCAACTGGCCGGCCTGGCCGCCCGGGAAGCGACCCTGGTGGTGGCGCCGGCCGCCCTGCTCGGGCCGGTGATCGCCGGAGAGGCGCTGCGGTTCGTCCGGCCCGGTGGCGCGGCGGAACTGTCCACCGCCGGCGGTAACACCACCCTGATCTGGGCCGCGGCCGCCGCGACGGCGGCCGGCTGCCTGGTCGCCATGGTCGCGCCGACGCTGCGGGGCTCCGGCACGTACGTGGCCGACATGGCCGCCCGGTCCCGCCCGAACCGGTCGGCGAGCATCCAGCGCGCGAGCGTCGACCTGGTGCTCGTGGCGCTCGCCGTGCTCGCCTGGGTGCAGCTCCGCCGGTACGCCTCGCCGCTCGCCGGCTCGAACGGCCGACTCGGACTGGACCCGCTGCTGGTCGCCGCCCCTACCCTGGGTGTGCTGGCCGGGGCGGTGCTGGCGCTGCGGGTGCTCCCGCCGCTCACCCGGTTCGCCGAACGGTTCGTCGACCGGCGACCGTGGACCGCCACCATGCTGGGCATGTGGCAGGCCGGCCGGCGTCCGCACGCCGGGCCGGTGCTGCTGCTCGCCCTCGCCGTCGGCGGCAGCACGCTCGCCTGGTCCCTGGTCAGCACCGGGGAACGGTCCCAGGTCGAGCAGGCCGGCCACACGGTCGGCGCGGACCTGCGGGTGACCGAGCGCGGTGGCGCCGCCCCGGTGACCCGGGCCGGTGAGCTCGCCGCGATGCCGGGCGTACGCCGGGCGCTGCCGGTGTGGCGCGACGAGATGCGGGTCGGTCGCGGGGACCTGCCCGTCACTGTGATCGGCTTCGACGCGGCCGGCGCGGGGGGCGTCGTCCGGCTCGCCGACCGGCTGAGCGCCGATCCGGCGTCGACGCAGTACCAGCGGATGATCGCGGCCCGGGGCGCTCCCGGCGGCCTCGAACTGCCCGCCGGCACCCGAGCGATCACCGGTACGGCTCGCACGCCCGTCAACGGGCTCTCCCGCCCGTTGAAGGTCAGCGTGTCGCTGCTGGTCACGAGCAGCGACGGGTCGGCCTTCCGGCTGCCGGCCGTCGACGCCACCAGCGACGGACGCGAGACGCCGTTCACCGTGCGGCTACCGGACGTGGGAGGCGCGCGACTGCGACTGGCCGGATTCGAGGCCGACGGCGGTGCGGACGCCGGAAACTCGTACCGGCTCCAGGTGGACGGGTTGACGTTGGTCGGCGCGGACGGCGCCAAACGGCCCGCCGAGCTGACCGGGGCCTGGAACACCACCGCCGGCGGTAACCCGCCCGTCCCGGCGCGGTCCAGCGCACGGGGCGTCGTCGCCGACTATCCGGTGGACTCGATTCCCGATGGGCAGTACGCCTTCCATCCGCCCACCCGGTTCGCCATCGTGCCCGCCGGGCAGATCGCGCCCGTTCCGGTCCTCATGACGCCCGCTGTGCGCGACGCGATGAGCCTGCACACCGGTGACACCTTCACCCTGTCCCTCGCCGGCGCGTCCGTGCCGGCCCGGCTGATCGGCGAGCTGAGCTCCGTGCCGACCACCTCGGGGGAGGGTGTACTGCTCGACCTGCCCGCAGCGGTCGAGGCGCTGGTCCGCGGTGGTGGAACCGTCCGGAACACACCCGAGTGGTGGATCGGCGCCGACGACCCGGCGGCCGCCACCCGCGCCGCCGGTGAACTGACCGGCGTCACCGTCCTCGACCGGCGCGCCGAGATCGCGGCCGCCGCCGACGACCCGTACTGGCGGGGCTCACGCACCGGGATGCTCGCCGCCGCGCTCGGCGCGGTACTGCTCGCCCTGGTCGGCCTCATGGTCGACGTGTGGGCCACCGCACGGCGTCGGCTTAGCGAGTTCGCGGTGCTGACCACCCTCGGTGCGACACCCCGGCTGCTGGCCCGGGCGCTGCTGGCCGAGCAGACCTTCCTGGCCGGTATCGGCGTCGGCGTCGGGCTGCTGCTCGGCGCCGTGGTCGGGGCCACCATGGCTCCGCTGGTCATCCTCACTCCGGCCGCCGGCCGGCCGGTGCCCCCGGCGGCGTTCGCGCTGCCCTGGGTGCCCATCGGCCTGACCGCGGTCGGCCTGCTGCTGGCGGCGCTCGCCTTCAGCGCGTTCATCGCCACCGGCATCCGTCAGCGGGTGGCGGCGGTGCAGCTGCGAATCGGGGGAGAACGATGAGCGTCGGCGCGGCCGCCCGCCGGGTCCGGGCGTACGGCGGGCAGTTCCTGCTTCTGGCGGTGCTGACCCTGGTGGTCACGCTGCTGGTCAGCGGGGTGCCCCGACTGGTCAACCAACTCGCCGAAGAGGGCCTGCGGGCGCAGCTCAACAGCGAGTCGGCTGACCGCCGGGATCTCAACTTCGCCACCGGGGAGGTCGACACTGCCGCGGCGCCGGTCATGCCCGGAGCACGCAAGCAGTTCGACAGCCTGGTCGAGGAGATGCCACCGCAGGTACGGTCCGCCGTCACCGAGCGCTGGTTCAGCGTGGACGCAACGCCGAACCGGGTGGTCGGTCCCGACCTCAAGGCTCGCAACCTGCTGGTCCACCTCGGTCTGCGCGCCATGCCCGGCATCCAGCAGGAGAGCACCCTCGTCGAGGGCGCCTGGCCGAACGAGACCTTCGTCGCCGGCCGGCCCATCGAGCTGGCTCTCGACGCGGACGTGGCGCGCAAGCTCAACCTGCGCGTCGGTAGCCGACTCGACCTGGGTCAGCCCGGCGACGGTGCCAAGCCGAGCCCCATGGTGGTGGTCGGGCTGTTCCGACCGATCGACCGCGCGAGCGGCGCCTGGGGTGGTTTGCCGCAGGTGCTCCAGGTCGTCGAACCGGAGGGCGACGGCCAGCCGTTCACCGGCGTCGGTGTGGTCGCGCCGGTGGTCCTCGACAAGGGGGCCGCGGCAGGCTGGCCGGTGCGCACGCAGTGGCGTTACCGGCTCGGCGTGGACCGGATCAACGCGCGCCAGCTCGACCAAATGATCGAGGGCCTGCAACAGTTGCAGCGACACGTTCCGCCCGGTCTCACGTTGACGCAGGCGGTCGACATCCCGCTGCGCGCGTTCGCCGCCCAGGTGAACTCCGCCCGGACCCTGCTCGCGGTGGTCGGGGCGGGCGTACTGGCCACCCTTGCTGGGCTGATCCTGCTCGCCGCGACCCTGTCCACCCGCCGACGCCGCTCGGAGTTCGCGCTCATCCGGGCCCGTGGCGGCGCGGCCACCGCCGGCGCGCGCCGCAGCCTCGCGGAGTCACTGCTGGTGGTGCCGGTCGCCGCGGCGGTCGGCTGGTGGTTGGGCACCCTCTTCCCCGGTACGCCCGACCCGACCGCGCCGTACGCCGCCGTGGTGACCCTGCTGGTCACCCTGGCCCTGCCGCTGGCGACGCTGACGGTGCAGGGCGTCGGCGCGGCCCGCCGGGACCTGGTCCGGATGCGTCCGTCGACTCGCCGGCTGACCGTCGAGGTCTTCCTGCTGTTGCTGGCCGGGCTCGCCGCCGTGCTGCTGCGCCGGCGCGGGCTCACCCTCGGCGAGGTCGACCCGCTGCTCGTGTCGGTGCCGGTGCTGCTCGCGGTCGCCGCGGCGGTGCTCGCGCTGCGTGCGTACCCGTGGCCGTTGTTGCTGGTCAGTCGGCTCGCCGCACGTACCCGCGGCAGCGTGACCTTCCTCGGCACCGCTCGGGCCGGCCGATCGGCGGTCGCCGCGCCGCTGGTCGTCGTGGTGCTGGCGATCGGCACGGCGGCCTTCTGCGCGGTCGTCGCCGGCGGCGTCGACGCGAGCCGGGGCCGGGCCGCCGAACAGGTCGTTCCCGCCGACGCGCTGATCCGGGGGGAACGCTTCGCCCCGGACACGGTCGACGCGCTGAAGGGTCTGCCCGGCGTCCAGGCCGCCACACCGGTGCTCATCGAGCCGGACCAGCGGCTGGCGGCCGACGACGTCGGCACCGACGCGCGGATCGGCCAGACCACCGTGCTGCTCGTCGACGGTCCCGGTCTGGCCACAGTGACCGGCGAGTCCGGGGTGAACGTGCAGGTGCCGGAGGCGTTGCGCACCGCCCACGCCGAGGAGGGGGCGCTGCCCGCGATCGTGTCACCCGCCGTCGCCGCCGACCTGGCGCGGACGAACCTGCGGAACTCGGCGTTCGTCTCGGTGCAGGGCCAGCGGTACGAGTTCCGGGTGGCCGGCGCGCAGGACGGTTTCCCCCTGCTGCCGGCGAGCACCAGCCGGTTCGTCATCCTGCCCTGGCAGGCGCTGCCGCCGCGGGCCACCCAACCGGCGCCGACCAGCCTGCTCGTCGCCGGTGATCGGCTCGACGCGGAGGCGCTGCGGCAGGCCGGTGACGAGGGTCAGTTGCGCTTCCAGCAGCAGGGGGCGGTCACCGGTCGGGCACGGCCACTGGGAGTCACCGTCGACACCCGGGCGGGCGTACGACACCAGCTCGCCGACGGTGGCGCGAACGGCGTCCTGGCCTTCGGGTTCGTGGGCGGTGCCGTCGGCGGGACGGTCCTGGGCCTGCTGGCCATCGCGTTCACCGTGCTGGCCGGAGCACGGGCCCGGGGGCAGGTGCTGTCCCGGCTGCGCACCCTCGGGCTGTCCCGCCGGCAGTGGCGAGGGCTGCTGCTGGTCGAGCTGACCCCGCTGGTCGGGGTGTCGGTGCTGACCGGCGCGCTGGTCGGCGCGCTGCTCCCCCTGGTGCTCAATCCGGTGCTCGGCCTGTCCGCGTTCACCGGCGGAGTGCCGGTCCGGGTGGCGTTCGAACCCGGGCTGGTCGTCGCGGTGGTCGCGCTCGGCGCGATCGCCCTTGGCTTCGCGGTCGCCGTCGAGGCTTTGAACAACCGCCGGTTGCGCCTCGGCGAGGTGCTCCGGCTCGGAGAGGAGAGCTGAGATGACCGTTACCGCCCAGAGTGCCCTGGTGCCCGATCTGGCTTCCCTGCAGCGGCGGGCCGCGCAACGCGCCGCCGAGCGGGCCGGCGGGCAGGACCGGCTGCGTGGCCACATCGTCTGCGACGGCCTGGTGCGCATCTTCAAGACCGAGGGGGTGGAGGTGGTCGCCCTCCAGGGGCTCGACCTGGTCATCGACCGGGGCGAGCTGGTGGCGATCGTCGGCGCGTCCGGCTCCGGCAAGTCGACCCTGCTCAACATCCTCTCCGGCCTCGACACGCCGACCGCCGGCATCGCCCGGGTGGCCGACTACGACCTGCTCTCGCTCTCCGCGAAGCGTCGGTTGAGCTACCGGCGGCAGTTGGTCGGGTTCGTCTGGCAGCAGACCGGCCGGAACCTGCTGCCGTACCTCACCGCGCTGGAGAACGTCGAACTGCCGATGCAGTTGGCGGGTAAGCGTTCGGCGCGGGCCCGCCGGGAACGGGCGCGGGAACTGCTCGACCTGGTCGGAGTGGGCTACGGCGCGGAGCGGCGGCCCGGTCAGCTCAGCGGCGGCGAGCAGCAGCGGGTAGCGGTGGCGGTGGCCGTGGCCAACGATCCCGAGGTGCTCTTCGCCGACGAGCCGACCGGTGAGCTGGACGAGGCCACCGGCGCGGAGGTCTTCGGGGCGCTGCGCACGATCAACGCGGAATTGGGCGTGACCATCGTGGTCGTCACCCACGACCACGCCGTCGCCACGCAGGTCCGCCGGACCGTCGCGATCCGCGACGGTCGAACCGCTTCCGAGGTACGCCGGACCGCGCGCGTCGACGCGGACGGCAACACCGAACTGGTCAGCGAGGAGTACGCGGTGCTGGACCGCAACGGCCGGATGCAACTGCCGGCCGCGTTCGTCGACGCGCTCTCGCTGAAGGAGCGGGTCCGGCTCGATCTGGAGCCCGACCATGTGCAGGTACGGCCCGGTGACCGGGTCTCGGAGGAGCGGGAGGCACGGGCGTGAACTATCAGGACATGGCGGTCGCGGGAGCGGCCTCGACGTCTGGCGGGCCGGGTGCGCCGCCCGCCGAGGTGGTCCGCGTCAGCGGGGTGAGCCGCACCTTCGGCCGTGGCGAGCACGCCGTGCACGCGGTGCGGGACGTCTCGTTCACCGCCAACCGCGGGGAGCTGATCGCCATCCGCGGTCGCTCCGGTGCCGGCAAGACCACGTTGCTGAACCTCATCGGCGGACTGGACCGGCCGGACAGCGGCCAGGTGGTGGTGGCCGGGCACGAGGTGACCTCGGCCGGGGAGGCCGAGTTGCTGCGGCTGCGCCGGGGCACGGTCGGGTTCGTCTTCCAGACCTTCGGGCTGGTGCCGATCCTCTCCGCCGCCGAGAACGTCGGCGTGCCGTTGCGGCTGGCGCAGGTGCCGGCCGCCGAGCGCGAGGAACGCGTCGCGGTGCTGCTCGAGCTGGTGGGTCTGGGTGCGCACGCGGCCCAGCGCCCGTACGAGCTCTCCGGCGGCCAGCAGCAGCGGGTCGCCCTCGCCCGTGCGCTCGCCAACGAACCGGACCTGCTCATCGCCGACGAACCCACCGGTCAACTCGACTCGGAGACGGGAAGGTCCATCATGGACCTGCTCCGCGCGGTGGTGCACGCGCGAGGCATGACGGCCCTGGTCGCCACGCACGACCCGGCCCTGATCGACCTCGCCGACCGGATCCTCGTCCTGCGCGACGGCCGCCTCGTCGACGGCTGACCGGTGCCCGCCGTCTGCGTTGGTGCGCGGCGGCCGGTGGGCGGTGCGCGGCGGCGGGGGCGGTGCGCGGCGGCGGGGGCGGTGCGCGGCGGCGGGGGCGGTGCGCGGCGGCGGGGGCGGTGCGCGGCGGGTCCGTGGGCGGCGCGCGGCGGGGCGGGTTGGTAGCGGGGCGGCCCTCGGGTCGTCGCGACGGCGAGTGTGCCCCGCGCGTCCTTTGGAGCTGATGTCGTCAACGGATCGGGATGGTGATTCGCCGGTGACATCAGCTCCAAAGGATCCGAACGAGGCGGGTCGTGTGCGGCCCGGTCCTGGAACGGCGAGGCGCGGTCAGAGCGGAAGCTTCATGCCCTCGTGGCTGGCCCTGAAGCCGAGGCTCAGATAGAAGCGGTGCGCGTCGGCACGGGACTTGTCGGTGGTGAGCTGGACGAGGGCGCAGCCCCGCCGCCGGGCCTGGTCGATGACCCAGGCCATCATCTGCCGGCCGAGCCCTTGCCCGCGCCGGTCGGAGCGCACCCGGACCGCCTCGATGAGGGAGCGCTCGGCACCGTGCCGGCCCAGCCCCGGAATGTAGGTGATCTGTAGGCACCCGACCAGGTCGCCGTCCTGCTCGGCGACGATCAGGAAGTTGCGCGGGTCGGCGCTGATCTCGGCGAACGCCCGTTCGTACGCCTCGTCGACCTGGGCGAAGTCACGGGCCCTACCCAGGACGTCGTCGGCGAGCAGGGCGATGACGGCGGGCAGGTCCGCGCGGACAGCCTCCCGGAAGATCATGTCGCTCATGTCGGTCAGCCTGGCACAACGTCACGTGGCCGGGCAGCGCAGGCCCTCGCGGGGAACGGTCAGGTCGAGCAGGTACGCGTCGACGGCCTGGGTGATGCAGGAGGTCTGCGGGTACGCGGTGTGCCCCTCGCCCTCCCACGTGAGCACCCGGCCCACGCCCAGCATCGAGGCGAGGCGGCCGGTCTGCTCGTACGGCGTCGCGGGGTCGCCGGTCGTGCCGACCACCACGATCGGTGGCGCGCCGTTGGCCGGCCCGGTCGGGTACGGGTCCCGGCCGCCCGGCCACTCGACGCAGCTCAGCATGCCGACGGCGAGCGCCGGACCGAACAGCGGGTACTTCGCGCGCCACTGCGACTGCAACTGGCGGATCTGCTCCCGGCTCGGCTTCTCGGTCTCGTCGGCGCAGTTGATGGCGAGGTTGGCGTCGAACAGGTTCGAGTAGTGCCCGTCGCTCTCCCGCCCGGCGTACGAGTCGGCGAGGCGGAACACGTCCTTCGGGTCGCCCTCGGCCAGTCGGTCGATGGCCCGGGCCAGCTCCTGCCAGCCGGACTCCGTGTAGAGGGACGAGATGACCGCGTAGAAGACCCAGCCCGCGGTGGCCTCCCGCCCGTCGTCGCCCCGGACGGGGGAGACCTTGGCCTTGTCGATGGCCGAGGTGACGGCGGCGCGGGCGTCGGGAGCGATCGGGCAGCGCGGGGCGTTGGCGGCGCACCATCGGGTGAAGTTGTCGAACGCTCGCTCGAACCCGCGGGCCTGGCTCTCCGAGCCGGCCACCAACCGCTGCTGCGGGTCGACGGCGCCGTCGAGCACCAACGCGCGTACCCGCTGCGGGTAGAGCTGGGCGTAGATGGCGCCGAGCAGCGTGCCGTAGGAGTAACCCAGGTAGGTCAGCTTGTCGTCACCGACGGCGGCGCGGACGGCGTCCATGTCCCGGGCGGCCTGCTCACTGCCGTACAGGGGCAACTGGTCGCCGTAGCGGTCCCCGCAGCCACGCCCGATCCGCTTGCTCAACCCGGCGAAGCCGTCGAACGACGCCTGGCTCTGCGGGTCGGGGTCGTAGCCGAAGCTCGTGTCCAGGTCGGCGTCGGAGATGCACTTGACCGGACTGGAGCGGGAAACGCCGCGCGGGTCGAAGCCGACGATGTCGAAGCGCTCGGTGATCGAGGTGGGCAGCCCACCGAACTGGGTGCCGAACGAGAGGTAGACGGCGGTGTCCACACCGGAGCCGCCCGGGCCGCCGGGGTTGACCACCAGTGAGCCGATGCGGTCATGTTGCTGGGTGGACCGGGCCCGCAGCAGAGCGATCTCGAAGGTCTGCCCGGCGCCGGGTCCGGCGGTGGCCCCGCTGCCGGTGCCCCAGTCCCGGGGAACGGCGATCCGCGCGCATTCGTAGCGCATGTCCGGTGCGCCCCGCCCCACCAGATCCTCGGCCACCTCCGGGCACGGCCGCCAGGTGGCCGACGAGCCGGCCGGGGCCGCCTCACCCTGCACCTCGGTACGCGGCGCGAACGCCGGCAACGTGCAGCCCGCGGTGAGCAGGGCCGCCACGGCGAAGGCGACGAAACGGTGACGGACCCGGCGACCGGGTGTCATCCGAGGGTGGTCGGCGGTGCGGCTCACGTGATCCTCCGGAGTCGGGTCGACGGCCAGGCTACGCGGGACCGGTGGCGGCCCGATCCAGGGTGACCGCCGGATCGCCGCGCAGCACCTGGTCCACGTCGAAGCGGATCGGACGGTCGAGCTGGTCGTAGCGGCAGGAGCGGGGATCGCGGTCGGGTCGCCACCGGACGAACTGGGCGGTGTGCCGGAAGCGCTCGCCCTCCATCGCGTCGTAGCCCACCTCGACGACCAGCTCCGGGCGCAGCGGCTCCCACTCCAGGTTCTTGGTGCCGGTCCACCGGCTCACCCCGCCCGGGATGCGCTGACCGCGTTCGTGGTCGCCGTGCACCCACGGGTGCTCGCCGCCGGTGTCCCGGTAGGGGGCCAACTCGTCGAGCAACTCGGCACGGCGGGCCATGCTGAACGACGCGCTCACCCCGACGTGGTGCAGGACGCCCTCGTCGTCGTAGAGGCCGAGCAGCAGCGAGCCGACCACCGGGCCGGACTTGTGCCAGCGGAAGCCGGCGACCACCGCGTCGGCGGTGCGGGCGTGCTTGACCTTGAACATCAACCGCTTGCCCGGCTCGTACGTCAGGTCGGCCGGTTTGACGATCAGCCCGTCCAGCCCCGCGCCCTCGAAGACGTCGAACCAGCGGCGCGCGGTCTCCGGGTCGGTGGTGACCTGGGTGACGTGCACCGGCGGGCGCACCTCGGCCAGGGCCTGCACCAGCCGCTCCCGGCGGCGCGGGTACGGCTGGTCGAGCAACGCCTCGTCACCGACGGCCAGCAGGTCGAAGGCGACGAAGTCGGCGGGCGTGGTCTCGGCCAGCAGCTTGACCCGCGACGCCGCCGGGTGGATGCGCTGGGCCAGCAGCTCGAAGTCCAGCCTCGGCTGACCGGACGGCCCGTCCCGCCGGATCACGATCAGCTCACCGTCGACCGCGCACCGCTCGGGCAGTTGCCGGCGGGCCTGCTCGACCACCTCGGGGAAGTAGCGGGTCATCGACTTGCCGCCCCGGCTGGACAGCTCGACCTCGTCGCCGTCGCGGAACACGATGCACCGGAACCCGTCCCACTTGGGCTCGTACGTCACGCCGGGCGTGGTGGGCAGCTTGGCGATGCTCTTGGCCAGCATCGGCTCGACCGGAGGGTTGATCGGCAGGTCCACGGCGACCAGTCAATCAGACGGCACCGACAGCCGTGAGGCAGATCACCGCTGGTGCGGCGGCGGCGTGACCGCCCGCGCGCCCCTCGTCCCCCACGGGCGAATCAGATAACCGCAGGTCAGAGCTAGTTTCGCGGGATGGCCGAGTGGGTCTGTGACTGCTGCGGGCGGTGGCGGGTCAGCGTCGAGCTGGTCCGGGGCCGCTACCGCTACCGGCTGACCCGTCGATATCCGCAGCGATTCGGTGGTGGCCGGGACGTGCTCGGCGAGGTCGCCTCGGTCTCCGAGCTGGAAGAGCTGCTTCGGCGTCGTACCCCCTTGAGCCTGGCGGACCTGCGCGAGGCCGCCTGACCCCGCGCGGCCGGCGGACCCACGGCCCGATCGATGATCGGACCGGCCGGTGGATGCCGCGGTGGCGATCCGCCGGGCAGCGTCGTCGGCAGTAGGTGGCGGTGCCGGACGGCGCCGCCGGGGGAGGGGACGCGATGCGGTTCGAAGCGGACACCGAGATCGGTGCGGACGCCGAGCGGGTCTGGGCGGTGCTGGTGGACGTGGAGCGCTGGCCGGAATGGACCGCCTCGGTGACCCGGGCCGAGCGGGGTGAGCCGGGGCCCCTCACGGTCGGCGCGACCGCCCGCCTGACCCAGCCGAAACTACGCCCGGCGGTGTGGCGGGTCGTCGAGCTGACCGAGGGGCGGGAATTCACCTGGGTCTCCGACGTCCCGGGCGTGCACACCCGTGGCGAGCACCGGTTGGTGCCGTTGCCCGACGGACGTACCCAGGTCGACGTGGCCATCGACCAGACCGGACCGCTGGCCGGTCTGATCGGCCGGCTGTACGGCGGCCTGCTGCGCCGCTACGTCAGGCTGGAGGCCGACGGGCTCAGGCGTCGCTGCGAGCGGAGCTGACGGCCGGTTTCTCCAGCACGGCCAACGGGGTGCCGTTCGGGTCCGGGCGGTGCGCCACGATCCGGTAGCCGTACCGCTGGTACAGCGCGAGGGTGCGGGCGCTGTCCGCGCCGGTGAAGAGGGCGAACCGGGCCGCGCGGCCGGCGCAGGCCTCCTCGATCGCGGTGAGCAGTCGCGCTCCGACACCCCGCCCCTGCTGGTCGGGAGCGACCGCGAGGCGTCCGACATGTGCGGTGTCGCCGACCAGGTGGGCGCGCACCGAGCCGACCAGCCGGTGCCCCGAGCGGGCGACGAGCACGATGTCCGGGCCAGCCAGCACGGCCCCGACCTCGTCCAGGGTCTCAGTCAACGGCGGCAGGAAGGGCTCACGATAGTGCTGCGCCTCGCTCAGGTAGCCGGCGCGCTGGACGGTCAGGATCTCGCCGGCGTCCGCGACGACCGCCGGAACGATGCTCAGCTCGACGCTCATCGGGGCAGCACACCACAGCCGCCGTCGCCGAACCCGGGCGGCCCGGCCGCTGCCCGGCAGCCGGGAACGCTCAGAAGCGGGCGAACGAGCGGATCGGCGCGCGCGGGCCGTACTTCGGCGCCTGGATACCGGCGGTCTCCAGCAGCACACACACCCGACCCCGATGCCCCCGGAACGGCTCCAGCAGGGTCAGCATCCGCGCGTCGTCGCCCCTCGGCTCGCCGGCCAACGCCCAGGACACGGTGTTCGGGATGTGGTAGTCGCCGACGCTCACCGCGTCCGGGTCGCCGTACGCGATCCGGACCACCTCGGCCGCGGTCCACGGCCCGATGCCCGCGATGGCGGTCAGCCGTCGGGTCGCCTCCGCGGCGTCGACGCAGCGCTCCAGACGATCGGCCAGCGCCGCGGCCCGGCGCAGCGTGTCGGCCCGGCGCTGCTCCACGCCGAACGGGTGGAACACCCAGTACGGGGTGGCGGCCACCGCCGCCGCCTCGGGCGGCAGCAGCAGCGGCTGAAGCGGGCCGGGAGCCGGCTCGCGGAAATGCCGCACGGTCGCCGCGTACGCCCGGTACGCCTCCTTGCCGGTGACCTTCTGCTCGAAGACCGCCCGCAGCAGTCGGGGGAAGACCTGCCCAGTGGTGGGCATGCGCAGTCCCCGGTGCTCCCGGGCCAGCCGGGCGACGAGCGGGTGCGCCGCCGCCAGCTCGGCGAAGCCGCTCAGGTCGTCGCGCAGCCCGGCGATCCCGTCGGCATGTGCCACGACGTGCTCGGCGCCCGGCCCGTACCCCTCGGCGAGCAGATCACCGCCCGCCGGTCGCAGAGCGAGGGTGGCCGGTCCCTGCGGGGTGCGGGTCGCCCACCAGAAGGTGCCGGCGGCGATGCGCGCGCAGGGATCGTACGGGCTGAAGGTCAGCGCGCGGACCGACGCGGCCAGCCGGTATCCGACCGGCGGGTGCAGCACCCTGGTCGCGGCGGGTTCGGTCTCGGTCACCCTGCCACTCTGCCAGGTCATGCGGCGGTGCCGGTCGCCGCCGTCCGCCGACGCGCTTGAGGGTACGACGGTGGCCGGTCGCGCCATCCCCGGCTGCGACCGGCCACCGTCGTACCCTGGCGGAACCGGGATCAGTACGAGTAGCCCGAGCCTCCGGCGTCGCTCGACCCGCTGTCGGCCGGCGGCGCGACGGCCTTCGGCGTCGAGGTGGGCAGGCAGGTGAGGTTCTTCTTGCCGTTCTGGTCGACCACGAACCAGGTGCCGCCGACGGCCTGACCCTTCCACTGGCCGGGCTTCTTGTCGCCGATATAGCGGTAGACCGGCCAGCCGCCGATGGTGAGCTGGCGGGTGCCGTCCTGGCGGGTGACGCTGCCGACCTTGTCGTCGGAGAGGCCGGTGAGCTGGGGGTTCCCGTCGGTCAGCGCGGGCGGCCACACCTGCGCGCACTTGTCGATGCAGTTCGACGCGGGCGGGTCGGCGGTGTCCTTGTCGAAGCGGTACAGGACCCAGCCGTCCTGGTCCGTCACGACGTTGCCCATCCGGGCGATCTTCTTGCCGATCAACTGCTCGGTCAGGTCGACGTCCGCGGCCGGCGGCGCGTCGGCGACCGGCGCCTCCGCGGATGCCGACGCCTCGGGCTCCGCCGACGCGCTGGGCTCGGCCGCGGCGACGGCGACCGGCTCGGCCGCGCTCGAGTTCGCCCCGTCGTAACCCGCGGGAGCGCAGGCCGTTAGTGCGACCATCGCGCTCGCGACGATGACGGTCCGCTTCATCTGTGCCACGTGCCCTCCTCATTCTTGGCAGTTCACCCATAGGTACGGGGAGTGGGCTGTCAAGGTTGAAGAAGTAACAGTGGTCAATTTCACGGGTTTTGATTGAACCGTAGCGAACGATGATGCGTACGCCCCCGCGCGAGAATGCTCGACGGAAACAAAAATCGACGCCGGCCATTGAACAATGGCCGGCGTCGACGATGGTACGCGACCCTACATGGGTACCGTGACCAGCGGGCTGGCCACACCGTTACGGTCCACCGACTGCACCTGGAGCTGTTTGATGTCACTCGTCAACGCCGACGTCGACGCGCTCAGCTCAAGACCCTGCGGACGGCTGTTGGTTCCGTAACCACCCTCGGGCACCGACCACGTCGAAATCACCTCCGTGGTGGCGTTGTCACGCACCACCACCAGTCGGCAGGTACGCGGGCCGGGCAGTTTCCGCAAGCTGAAGTTGATGCGGGTGCCGTACTCCCGCTCAAGGAGGAACATCGTCGTCTGGACGCCGGTCGTCGGGTCCGTGGCGTCGACCTGGTCGCCCTCCTCCTCGGTGCCGCCGACGCCCGGTCCGCTCGGCGGCGCGGTCGGCGCGCTCGTCGGCGGGTCGTTGACGCCGGTGCTCGCCGTCGGCTCCGCGAGAGTTCCGGGCGAGTCGTCCCCGGCCACGCTGACGAAGCCGTAACCCGTCAACCCGCCGAAGACCACCACGGCCGCGGCGGTCGCGAGCATCTGACGAAACCTGGTGCGCCGCCGGTCGGCCCGGACCGCGACCAATGTCCGGTCCAGCAGCGCCGGATCAGTGGCGGTCTGCTCCAGGGCCATCATCGTCTCGCCGTCGATGCCGGAGAGCAGGCCCACCACCGGCACCATCGTCTCCAGCTCGGCCGCGCACGCCCAGCAAGAGGCGAGATGCTCCTCGAACCGCTCGGTGTCCTGCTCGTCAAGCACGCCGAGCGCGTACGCGGCGACGTCCATGTGGTCAGGCCGGCTCATTCTGTCACCCCCCGCTCCTGAAGAGCCGTGCGCAAGGCGCGCAGCGCGTAGTAGACCCGCGACTTGGCGGTGCCCAACGGGAGCCCCAGCTCCTCCGCCGCCTCCGGCACCGTCCGCCCCCGGAAGTACGTCGCGATCAGGATCTCCCGATGCGACTGACTCAGCGTACGCAGCGCGTCCGCCACCGTCATCGTGCGTAGCACCCGGTCGGTGCTGTCCGCCTCGGCGAACGCCGTCAGGTCCCGGTCGTACGTCTCCGGCGGCCGGGCCTCCTGGCTGCGGTGCTCGTCGATCGCGATCCGACGCGCCACGGTGACCAGCCACGGCCGCAGGGAACCCTGCCCCTGTGCGCCGAGTCGGTGCGCGTTGCGCCAGGCCCGCAGCAGCGTCTCCTGGACGATGTCCTCCGCGCGCTGCCGGTCCCCCCCGGTGAGCCGCATGACGAACATCAGCAACGGGCCGGCGTGCTCGGCGTAGAGCAGCCGGATCAACTGGTCGGAGTGGCTGGCCTCGGTTGTCGTCGCCTGATGGCGCCCGGGCGCCGGTCGGGGCGTCACCGGACCATTTTGGCGAGACGTGGCTCGGGCGTCGACCCCCCGGGCAGACGAGGTCGACCGTGACGACGACCGCGCGGACAACCAAGCCGCGCCAACCGCGTCGCCATGCCAACCGGCCGCCACCGCATGCATGCAGACCTCCGGGATGTCCGTGACCAACGCCGGCCCACGAGGCGGGCCGCCCGGTGGTACGCAGCCACGCCCCGAGCGGATCAACAAACCGCGGAAAAATTTCCGGCGGCACGGTCCCCGGTCCCGGGTTGCCGGTCAGCGGCGGACGGAAAACAGCCCCGGCGGTGGTGGATCCGAGCCGGTGGCATCGGCGTCGCGCACCACCGCCGCCCCGCCAGCGAAGCGGTCCAACTCGTCATCGGCCACCACCCGGCCGGGAAACCAGTCGCCGGCCGCCCGCCGGGTCAAACCGGGCACCGGGGGAGTGGTCCGCCCGGCGATCAGCACCAGATTGCCGTACCGGCGACCGCGCAGCACCCCCGCGTCGCCGACCAGGCACGCCTGCGGCAGCACCGAACGCACCGTGGCGACCTGGCTGCGGGCGTACCGCAGCGGCGGGCCGTCGGCCAGGTTCGCCAACAACCAGCCCGCCGGGCGGAGCACCCGCGCGACCTCGGCGGCGTACTCGACCGACGTCAGGTGCGCCGGTGTGCGGGCACCGGCGAAGACGTCGGCGACCACCACGTCGTAGCTGGCGTCACGCGTCGAGGTCAGCACGGCCCGCGCGTCCTGCACGCGGACCCGCAGCCGCGCGTCCGCAGGCCAGGGCAGCACGCGCCGCACCAGCTCCACCAGGGCACCGTCCACCTCGGACACCCGCTGGGTCGAGCCGGGCCGGGTCGCCGACACGTACCGGGGCAGGGTCAGCGCGCCGCCGCCCAGGTGCAGCACCCGCAGCGGCTCGCCCGGGGGCGCGATCAGGTCCAGCGCGGCGGCCAGCCGTCGGACGTACTCGAACTCCAGGTGGGTGGGATCGCTCAGGTCGACGTGCGACTGCGGCGCTCCGTCCAACAGCAGCGTCCACGAACCGGGCCGGTCCGCCGACGGCACCAGCTCGGCCAGCCCGGTGTCCACCCGCTCGACCACCCGGTCACCCGCTCGTTTACGTCCCACCGCGACCCGCCCGCTCAGCGACCGACACGTGCCGCGGCGGTCAACGCGCGGTGCAGCAGCCGGGAATCGCCGAGCAGCGCGCGTAGGCGGCGCTCCAGGCCGGCGATCGGGATGAGGTTCTGCGGCGCCCGAGGGTCCTTGTACGGTGTCGAGGCGAACCGGGGCAACGTGACCAGCGACAGGTCGGCCAGGTCGATCGCCGCCTCGACGGGCAACTCGGTGGAGCACTCCACCCGGACGATGCCGGCCCACGGCGCGCCCACGGCCACCGGCAGCCGCAGATACCACGACCAGCCGCCCCAGGGCGTGCCGAGCCGGAACACCGGCGACCGCTCGCCCGGCGCCAGGCCCGTCACCACCGCCGTCAGCCGGGCGTCCAGGTACTGGCTGTGCTGGGTCTTGATGTAGCCGAGCGTGCGCGGCAGATGGCGCCGACTGCGCAGCGGACCGTCCACCACCAACAGATCGCCGTCGACCCGGGCGGCGTCGGACACCGCCACCTCCAACGCGGTCAACGGGCCCTGCACGGCCGCCGGCAGCTTCGCCAGCTCGCCGGTGCCGCCCACCCGGTGCACCGGATAGCGGATCGCGCCCGCCACCACGTCCCGCGCCGACGGGCTCGCCGTGAACAGAGCCCGGCCCACCTGCGTGCCGGCCAACTGCGCCGCGCCCCGACCCAGGTCGCAACGCACCACTCCGGCCGCGTACGACGCCGCCAGCCCCGGAAACGTCCCGCCGTCCTCCTCCGCGGTCCAGATGCTCGCGTCGATCCGGCGGACCCCGTCGACCAGGAGCACCACGTCCGGCGCCCGCACGTCGGCGCGTACGCCGATCGCCCGCCAGTCGACGGCCGGCAACTCCACGTCGACCTCGACCTGGGTGCTGCTCGGGGTGGCCGGCCCGGAGGCGGACGCTTCGAACGACGCCCCGTACGACGGGTCCCACGAGTCGACGAAGAACGCCGCGTCGCTCACCGGCCGGACCTTTCGTTCGCGACCGCGCTCACCGGCCGGTCCGTTCGACGCGCGCCGAGCGGGCGTCCTTGCGTACCTCGAAGCGGACCGGGATCCGCTCGGCCAGCGCCGCGACGTGGGTGACCACGCCGACCATCCGGTCACCCCGGGCGGCTAGGTTCTCCAGCGTGGCGGCCACCGTGTCCAGGGTGGCCGCGTCCAGCGTGCCGAAACCCTCGTCCAGGACGATCGACTCCAGACTCGCCGCCGTCGTCGACATGCCGGCCAATTGCTCGGAGAGCGCCAACGCCAACGCCAGCGACGCCTGGAACGTCTCGCCGCCGGAGAGCGTCCGTACGCCCCGGCGCAGCCCGGCGTCGTGGTGGTCGACCACGAAGAACTCGCCCTTGTCGTGCACCAGCTCGTACTGACCCGAGGACAGCTCCCGCAGGATCCCGGACGCGCCGTCGACCAGCAGGTCCAACGCCTCCGCCAGCAGCCACCGCTCGAAGTTGTTGGCCCGCAGATGCCCCGAGAGGGCCCGCGCCACCTGCGCCTCGCGCTCGTGCCCGGCCCGCTGCTCGCGCAACGTGCCGGCCTGTTCGCGGCGCTCGGCCAGCCGGCGTCGGTCGGCCTCGGCCCGCTCGACGGCCACCGTCGCGGCGTGCACCGGATCGTCGCCGACCGGCACGTCGGCGGCGGCGAAGATGTCGGCGATCCGCCGCTGCACCTCGTCGGCCGCCGCCTCGGCCTCGGCGACGACGGTGACCCGGCCGGCCCGATCAGCACAACGACGCTCCGCCTCGGCCGTCGCCCAGTCGGTCAACGCTGCCCAGGAGGCCGCCACGTCGTCCCGGTCGGCGGCCGGCGGCCCGAACCGGGCCAGCCCGTCCCGGGCGGTGTCGAAGCCCCGCCAGGTCGCCCGCAGCCGCTCCTGCGCCGCGTCGACACCGGCGCGGGCCTGGCGGGCGCTGTCCCGGCCCGCCCTTACGGCGGTCGCCGCCTCGTCCAGGGCCCGACGCAGCCGGGCGTGCTCGGCCAGCTCCCGGCGCAGCACCGCCGGCTCGGCCGCGCCCGCGAGCTGCCCGTCCAGTTCGGCCAGCCGGGCGTCCACCTGCTCCTGCCGGGCGCGGGCCTGCACCAGCAGCCGTTCCAGGTCACGCGCCGCGGCGTCCCGCTGCTGCACCGCCGCCTGCGCCGCCTTGGTGGCGGCCCGCGCCGCCTTGCCGGCCGCCGTCGCGGCGGCCACCGCCGAATCCGCCGGGACGGCCGGCACCCGCGCCACCGGCTGCTCGCACACCGGGCAGGGCCCGCCCGGATGCAGGTGCGCCCGCAGGCCGACCGCCAGATCGGTGGCCTTCGCCTCCTCGTGCGCCCGGAAGGCCGCCTCCAACTCGGCGTCGGCCCGCTCGGCGTCCGCGCGGGCGGCCGCCAGCGCCGCCGCCGCCGTCGTGTGTTCCTCGTCCGCCGTACGCACCGCCGCGCGGACCGTGTCGGCCTCGCCGGTCAGCCGATCCCGATCGTCGTACGCCCGCAGTTGTAGCCGCAGCGCGCTCTCGTCACCGGCGCCGGCCAACTCACCGCGCAGCTTCTCCTCCCGCTCCTCGGCCAGCGACACCGCCGCGGCGGTCGCGTCGGCCTCGGCGCGCGCCTCGGCCACCGCGCGCGCCACCTCGGCCACCCCGCGCGGGGCGCGGACGGCGGACAGCACGCTCAGCTCGTCGTCGAGCGCGGTCAGGGCGGCCGCCGCCTCCCGCGCGCGTCCCCGGGCCGCCGCCAACTCCGGCATGGCCCCGGTCACCGCGCCGGCCAGCTCGACCATCTCCTCGACGAGGGCGTCGGCCTCGGCCACCGCCTCGTCGTCCACCCCGGTCAGGCCGGCGAGCACCTGATCGACCGCGTCCAGCTTGGCCTCCGCCTGCGCCGCGCGGGCCGTGGCCCTCTTCTGCACGTCCTCGTAGACGCCGAGGCCCAGCAGGTTGACCAGGATCTGCTGCCGGGTGGCCGGCTTGGCGTGCAGAAAGTCGGCGAACTGCCCCTGCGGCAGCACCACGCAGCTGGTGAACTGCTCGTACGGCAGCCCGACCGCCTCCAGCACCGCCTGCTCCATCTCGGCGGGCGTACCGGCGACCACCTCGCCCAGGTCGTCCGGGCTCAACCCGGTGTCGAGCTTGGTCACGTCGAAACCGGCCGGCATCACCTGCAACCCGGCGTTCGCCGTCTTGACGTTGCCCCGGCCGTCCCGGCGCACCACCCGGGTCGCCACGTACCGGGCGCCACCGGACTCGAAGACCAGCCGCACCCGGGCCTCGGTCGCCGACGGCGCGAGGGCGTTGGCCAACCCGCGCGTGCCACCCCAACGGGGGACCGTGCCGTAGAGGGCGAAACAGATGGCGTCCAGCACGGTGGACTTGCCCGAGCCGGTCGGCCCGATCAGCGCGAAGAAGTCGGCGTCGGTGAAGTCGACAGTCGTCTCGTCCCGAAAGACCGTGAACCCGGCCATGTCCAGCCGCATCGGCCGCATCAGTGATCGACCTCCTCGAAGAGCTCGTCGAAGAGTTCCCGGACACCCTCGTCGTCGTGCCCCCGGCTGTCCAGGTAGTCGCCGAACAGCTCCCGGGGGGAACGCCCCGACCGCTGCGCGACCCGCGTGCCGCTGCCCGGCGCCGCCAGGAGCTCCGGGTCGATCCGGATCTCCAGCGCGCGGGGGAGCAGCTCCTGGACCTCCTCGCGCAGGCCCGCGCGGGGGTGCTCCCGCACGAACACCCGCAGCCAGGCGTCCGGCGCTTCGGTCTCGGCGAGCTGGGCCAGCGTGCCCCGGACCGTCCGCAGCGCGCTCGCCGCGGTCACCGGCACCTCCCGCACCCGGGCCGCCGTGCTGGCGGTCACCTCGACGACCGTCACCGACGGCACGTTCTCCTGCTCGCCGAAGTCGACGGCGAGCGGACTGCCGCTGTACCGCACCGGGCACGGGCCCTCGACCCGCTGCGCCCGGTGCAGGTGGCCCAGCGCCACGTAGTGCGCCGTCGCCGGAAAGACCGTCGCCGGCACCGCGTAGCCGAGCACCGTGTGCGCGTCCCGCTCGCCGCCGCCCGCCGCCGCGCCGGTCACCGTCAGGTGCGCGGTGACCAGGTGCACCCGGTCCGGTTCGGTGAAGCCCTCGGTGAGCCGGCCCAGCACCCGACCCAGGTGGTCGGCGTACGTCTGGTTGGCCTCGGCGGCGGTCAGCTCGTACATCTCCAGCGCGCGGATGGCGTACCGCTGGGACAGGAACGGCAGCGCGGCGAGCTGCCACCGCTCCCCGCCGGCCGTGGTGCCGTCGATGACGTGTTCGGCCGGATTCTCGCGTACCCCGCCGCGCAGCGTGATGCCCGCGGCCTCGGCCCACGGGCGCAGCGCGTCCAGCGCGGGCCCGTTGTCGTGGTTGCCGCCGATGGCGACCACGTCCGCGCCGGTGCGACGCAACGCGGTCAGCGCCCGGGTGACCAGCCGGGTCGCCTCCGAGGTCGGCGCGGCCGTGTCGTAGAGGTCACCGGCGACGATCACCAGATCCGGCTGTTCGGCGCGGGCGATGTCGATCACCCCGGCCAGTACGGCCTTGTGCTCCTCGGCCCGGGACTGCCCCTTGAGCACCTTGCCCACGTGCCAGTCGGAGGTGTGCAGGATCTTCATAGGTGTGCCGGCCCCCTAGAACGGGATGTCGTCGTCGCTGCCGCCGCCGGAGCCCACCACGGCGAACGGGTCGGCGGACTGGGTGATCGAGCGCAGCGTCTCCGAGGGGGCCCGGCCCGCCTCGGAGACCCGGGTGGCCCACGCCGGGAACGGGAACTCCAGGCAGAGCGGCACCGGGATGTCCGGCTGGTTGACGAACATGGTGCCCGGCTTGGCGAGCAGCGCCCGCTGTCGCTGGGCCGGCGGGAGGAAGCCGTACTCGGGGCGGGACGCCTCGGCCGGGTCGAGCCGGCCGACCACCCGGATCGCCGAGTTGGTGACGATGCGGCGCTCCACCTCGCTCGCCGTCTGCTGGGCGCCGATCAGGATGACCCCGAGCGAGCGGCCGCGCTCGGCGATGTCGAGCAGCACCTCCTTGATGGGGGAGGAGCCCTCCCGGGGGGCGTACTTGTTGAGCTCGTCGAGGACGACGAAGAGCAGCGGCTTGGCCGTGCCGGCCTTCTCCTTGCGCTCGAACTCGCTCTTGAGCGTCACACCCACCACGAACCGCTGCGCCCGGTCCGGGAGGTTGTGCAGGTCGACCACTGTCACCTGCGCCGACTCGCTGGTGTTGATCGAGTGCGGGCGACGGACGGCCAGGTCGCCACGGATCAGCCGGGCCAGGTCCTTCTTGCTGCCGATCAGCCGGCGGGCGAACGCGTTGACGGTGCCCAGGCCGACCGCGCTGCCCGCCCAGTCGGAGCGGGTCTCGTCGTCGTTGAGCGCATCGACGATGTGGTCGACCAGGTCGCCGTAGGACCCGAGCCGCACCCCGTCGATGCTCACGCCCCCGTCTGCGGGCTGGGCGTACCGGGCCAGGTGCGCGGCCACCGAGTGGACCACCATCGTGTACTGCTGGCGCTCGTCGTCGGCGTCGGCGAAGACGTACGGCAGCAGGCGGTCGGAGCAGAACTCGCTCAACGTCCAGTAGAAGGCGTCCACGCCGGTCAGGCGGCTGCTCACGTCCGGCGTGCCGGCCGCGTCACCGACCCGGGGCGGGGCGTAGACCCGCACGTCGGGGAAGGCGCCCGCGCTGAGACCGAGCTTGGCGTACGCCGCCCGGGTCGGCTCGTCGAGGCGCGTGTTGGGATGGTCGAGGAACAGCAGGTCCTCGCCCTTGACGTTGAAGATGAGCGCCTTGCCGTTGACCGCGTCGCCGCCCAGGACGCCGGAGCGGAACACCGAGTAGAGCAGGAAGGTGGCGAAGCTCGTCTTGGTGGCGACCCCGGAGATGCCGGAGATCGAGACGTGCGCGCCCCGGCTGCCGTCGAGGAAGTCGGCGTTCAGGTAGACCGGCACGCCGTCGCGGCCCATCCCCATCGGGATGCGTCGCTCCATCCGGTCGAAGTGCAGCGCGCGGGCCCGCGCGTCGCCCTCGGCCCGGTGCACCACGGCCCCCGGGGTCGGCGGCACGTACAGCTCCGGGTCGACCCGCGTGGTGGTGACCTCGGCCGCCTCTTGCACCTGGGCGGGCAGGGTGCCGTCGGCGATGGCGAAGACGTCCGAGTCGAACTGGGCGCCCTCGTGCCGGGCCCGGACTTGCGTGACCACCCCGGCGATCGTCACCGGCTCGCGGTCGGGCAGCTCACGACGGGTGACCACCACGTCGTCGAGCTGGAGGTAGCTGCCGGGAGCCACCGCCGTCCAGAACTGCAACGGTGTGGCGTCGGCGGTGCCCAGCACCCGGCCGACCAGCTCGCCCGGGCTGTCGAGGTCGGCGTCGGTCATCGGGCGACTCGGGTCGGGGCAGCACGGTCGGGAAGCATGACGTGCATCCTGCCCGAGGAGTACGACAGGTCGCCACGCGACGCGGCGGACGACACCATGGTCGGTCACACCCGCGACGCTGGGTGTGCCACCGGGCGACGGCCCGTCACCCGTCGGTGAGTGGCGGGCCGCTTTCAGGACGCGGGCGTGGGGAGGCCGTCAGTCGCGGGCGTGCCGGAGCATCAGGACGCCGTCGTCGGCGGCGAGCACGTGCCGCAGCGGCAGGTGCGTCGGCCCGGTGGCGTCGCCGGCGGTGATCCGCCCCGGCCCCGGCCCGGCGAGCAGCGGCGCGACCGTGAGGCACAGTTCGTCCACCAGGTCGGCCGCGGTGAGCGCGCCGAGCAGGTGCGGGCCGCCCTCGCAGAGCAGCTGCGTCAGTCCGCGTCCGTGCAGCTCGGCCAGGGCGGCGGCGAGGTCGACCCGGCCGGTACCGCAGCGCAGCAGGTCGGCGACGTCGGTGAGGCCGGGGGGTGGCTCGGCGTCGGAGTGGGTGAGCACGATCGGCCGGACCGGCGCGTCGGCGAACGCGGCCTGCGCCGGGTCCAGGTCGAGGGCGCCGGAGACGACCACCAACGTCGGGTACGCGGCCAGCCCGTTCGCCCTGCGCCAGGCGCGGCGGCCCTCGTCCAGGCGGACGGCCCGGTACCCCTCGTGCCGCAGGGTGCCGGCGGCCACCACGAGGGCGTCGCAGAGCATCCGCAGCAGGCCGAACACCCGCTTGTCCGGCTCGCCCGACAGCCCGGCGGAGTAGCCGTCGACGGTGACTGCGCCGTCCAGGCTGGAGACGAAGTTGACCCGCAGCCGGGGCCGGTCGGCGCGACCGTAGAGGGCGGTCAACGCCGCGTCGTCGACGGGCTCGACGGACGGTTCGGGCCAGAGCCGCCGGATCGGAATTCCGACCGTCATTCGCCGGCCGGACCGGTGACCGGAGGGGTCGGTTCAGCGGTACGGTGCTGGCAGCCGCACCAGTTCCGGCCCGGGCAGTCGTCGTGCCGCCGGGCCCGGCACGCTCGGCAGATCATGCTCGCAGCCTAAGCCGCGGGAGGGTAGGACAGCATGCCGCGTCAGATCTTCCAGCTGAAGATGTCCCTCGCCGGCGTGCGCCCGATCATTTGGCGTCGGGTGCTCGTCCCGGCCGGTTACACGCTGGACCGGCTGCACCGGGTCGCGCAACACGCGATGGGCTGGCGGGACTGCCACCTGCACTCGTTCGAGATCGACACGGTGACCTACGGCGAACCCGACCCGGACGAGGGCCTGGGGCTGCACGACGAGCTGGACGTCCGGCTGGACGCGGTGCTCGGCAAGGGCAGCAGGTTCTCCTACACGTACGACTTCGGCGACTGGTGGGAGCACGACCTGGTCGTCGAGGACGCGTTCACCGCCGACCAGGACGAGCGGTACCCGCTCTGCCTGGACGGGGAGCGTGCCGGCCCGCCGGAGGGAATCGGTGGTCCGCTGGGCTACCAGACGCTGCTGGCGGCCCTGGCCGATCCGGCCCATCCGGAGCGGGCCCTGCTGTCGGGCTGGGTCGCCGACGGCTTCGACCCGGCGTTCTTCGATCCCGCCGTCGCCACCACGCTGCTGCGTCGCTTCTGCTGATCCGGCCGGTCAGGCTGGTGAAAGTCCTCGGTGCGCCGCTCTGAAACAGGGCGGTAACGATCTGGGAACGCTCCCAACAGTCTATTGACACCCTGGTAGCGCCCCGGCAATCTCATGGGAGCGCTCCCGGGGGAGTGGCGGAAATCTCCTTCACCACACTCCCCAGGCGCCCTCGGTCACCGGCCGAGCGGCGCGGGGCGCTACAGCACCCCCCACCACGCACGACACACCAAGCCTCACCACTTGAGAGGGGTCAGGATGAGCGTCACCTCACGTCGCCGTTTTGCGGCGATCGCGCTCGCGTCTGTCGCCGTGCTCGCCGCGGCGACCGCCTGCGGCGACGGCGACTCGTCGTCCGATTCGGACGGCGGCAAGGTCACTCTGGTCGTCGACGTCTTCGGCGACCAGGGCTTCGGCTACGAGGATCTTTACAAGCAGTACCAGACGGAGCACCCGAACGTCACGATCCAGGAGCGCGGCAAGGGCCTCGGCCTCGGTGACTACAACACCCGGCTGACGCAGCAGATCACCGCCGGTGCCGGTGCTGGTGACGTCGTCGCCCTCGAAGAGGGCACGATCGTGCAGTTCTTCGCGCAGGCCGACAAGTTCGTGAACCTGGCCGACCACGGCGCCAACGACCTCAAGGGCAACTTCCTGCCGTGGAAGTGGGAGGGTGGCCTCACCCCGGACGGCAAGGTGCTCGGTCTCGGCACCGACGTCGGCGGCATGGCCGTCTGCTACCGCAGCGACCTCTTCAAGGCCGCCGGCCTGCCGACCGACCGCGAGCAGGTCGGCGCCCTCTGGCCGACGTGGGACGACTTCATCGCGCAGGGCCAGAAGTTCAGCGCCGCCGACAAGAAGCACAAGTTCGTCGACTCGGCGACCAACTTCTACAACATCGTGCTGATGCAGACGGCGGGCGCGGGCAACGGCTACACCTACTTCGACAAGAGCAACAAGCTCGTCGTCGGTGAGAACCCGGACGTGCAGACCGCGTTCCAGCAGACCACCAAGATGATCAGCGCGGGTCTGTCGAACAACCTGCGGAGCTTCTCGAACGAGTGGAACGCCGGCTTCAAGAACGGCAGCTTCGCCACCATCGGCTGCCCGGCCTGGATGACGGGTGTCATCAAGGGTCAGGCCGGCGACGCGGCGGCCGGCAAGTGGGACGTCGCCAAGGCGCCGGGCAACGGCGGCAACTGGGGCGGTTCCTGGCTGGCCGTTCCGAAGTCCAGCAAGCACCAGAAGGAAGCCGCTGAGCTGGCCAAGTTCCTGACCAGCGCCAAGAGCCAGACCGAGGCGTTCAAGAAGGTCGGCAACCTGCCCTCGTCGCCGCAGGCCCTCGAGGACCCGGCCGTGCTCGCCGCCACCAACGAGTACTTCAGCGGCGCGCCGATCGGCAAGATCTTCGCCGCTGGCGCCAAGGAGCTGAAGCCGGTCTACCTCGGCCCGAAGAACCAGGCGGTCCGGGACGCGGTCGAGAACGCGCTGCGCAGCATCGAGCAGGGTAAGGCCGCCGACGCCGCTTGGCAGGACGCGGTGAAGAACGGCCAGGCAGCAGGCAAGTAGCGGCTGCGACGCGCTCACGGGTGGTGCCGCTGCGGCACCACCCGTGAACCCGCGTCAACACGCCCTGCTGCGGCGCCCCACGAGGCGCCGCCGAGTGTGAAGGACCGCTCATGAGCTCCCTGAAGACCCCCGCGCCACCGGACGCGTCGGCCCGCGGGCCGCGCCCGGCGCCACGGCACTCAACGGCGCGCCGCCGGCAGTTGAACCGGCTGGACCTGCGCTTCACCCCGTACGTCTTCGTCCTGCCGTTCTTCGTGCTCTTCGCGATCTTCGGCGTCTACCCGATCGTCTACACGTTCTGGATCGCGATGACCGACCGGTCACCGATGAACGCGACGATCAGCTTCGTCGGTCTGGACAACTTCGTCGAGCTGTTCACGAACGACCCGCAGTTCTGGAACGCGGTGGTGAACACCTTCGGGATGTTCGCGCTCTCCACCATCCCGCAGCTGCTCATCGCGCTGATGCTGGCCAACGCGTTGAACCGCCGCATCCGCGGCCAGATGTTCTTCCGGCTGGCCATCGCGATGCCGATCATCACCTCGACCGCCGTGGTGGCGCTCATCTTCTCGATGATCTACGCCCGGGACTTCGGCCTGATGAACTGGCTGCTCGACCTGGTCGGTCTCGGCCCCATCGACTGGCGGGCCAACCGCTTCGCCTCCTGGGTCGCCATCGCCACGATGGTCGACTGGCGGTGGGTGGGCTACAACGCCCTCATCTACCTCGCCGCGATGCAGTCGATCAGCAAGGACGTGTACGAGGCGGCCGCCCTCGACGGCGCCTCGCAACGCCGCCAGTTCTGGTCGATCACGATCCCGCAGCTGCGCCCCACCATCATCTTCACGCTGATCATCTCGACCATCGGCGGTCTGCAGCTCTTCACCGAGCCGCTGATGTTCACCAGCGGCTCGGGCGCGCTCTCCGGCGGCACGGAGGGGCAGTTCCAGACGATCACGATGTATCTGCTGGACGTCATGAACCAGCGGTTCCGGTGGGGGTACGCGGGCGCCGTCGCCCTGGTGCTGTTCCTGCTGATCGCGTCCGTCTCGTTCATCAACTACCTGCTGGCCCGCCGCATCAGCTCCGACAAGTGAGGGTGGCCCACCCATGACCAGTACCACTCTGCGACCGCCGTCGGTCCGGCCACCGGCCGAACGCAACGGCATCCGCCACAGCGCGGAGAAGCTCTGGACGGCCAGCCCACTCACCTGGTTCGGGCTCGTCCTCGGCGTCATCCTGTCGCTCTTCCCGTTCTACTGGATGATCGTCATCGCCTCGCGGACCAGTGACGCCGCGAACTCCTGGCCCCCGCCGTTCCTGCCGGGCGGCAAGCTGGGCGAGAACATCCAGCGGGTGCTCGACAACGGCGACGCGAACATCGTCAAGGGCCTGATGAACTCGTTCCTGGTGTCGGGCACGATCACGGTGGCGACCGTGTTCTTCGGCTCGCTCGCCGGATTCGCGTTCGCGAAACTGCGTTTCCGTGGCAAGAACGCGCTGCTGCTCATCATCCTGGCCTCGATGATGATTCCCATCCAGCTCGGTGTGCTCCCGCTGTACATCCTCATGGCGAAGCTGGAATGGCTGAACACGATGCCGTCGGTGACGGTTCCGTTCCTGATCGGCGGCTTCGGCATCTTCATGATGCGCCAGTACGCCGAGCAGGCGGTGCCCAACGAGTTGATCGAGGCGGCCCGCGTCGACGGCTGCTCCACCTGGCGTGTCTACTGGCACGTGGTGGTGCCGGCGCTGCGGCCCGCGGCGGCCGTGCTCGGGCTGCTCACCTTCATGGAGCAGTGGAACCAGTTCTTCTGGCCCTTCGTGGTGCTCGCCGACCCAGCCAACCCGACCGTGCAGATCTCGCTGCGCAGTCTGAACACCGCGTACTTTGCGGACAATTCTCAGATTTTCGCGGGTACGCTCATCGCGACCCTTCCGCTGTTCATCGTCTTCGTTCTGTTCGGCCGCCAGATCATTGGCGGGATCATGGAAGGTGCCGTCAAGTCGTGAGCAACGCCGCCAGCCCATCCGCCGTCGACCTCCTCGACGAGCGTTCCGGGCTGACCTTTCCACCCGGCTTCCTGTGGGGAGCCGCGACCGCGGCCTACCAGATCGAGGGGGCGGCGGCCGAGGACGGCCGCACCCCGTCGGTCTGGGACACCTTCAGCCACACCGAGGGCCGCGTGGTCCACGGGCACACCGGCGACGTGGCCTGCGACCACTACCACCGGCTCGGTGACGACGTCGCGTTGATGGCCGAGCTGGGCCTCAAGTCGTACCGTTTCTCGGTCTCCTGGCCCCGGGTGCAGCCCGGCGGCACGGGCGCGGCCAACCCGAAGGGCCTGGACTTCTACCGGCGGCTCGTGGACGAGCTGCTGGCCCACGACATCGAGCCGTGGCTCACCCTCTACCATTGGGACCTTCCCCAGGAGCTGGAGGACGCCGGTGGCTGGCCGTCGCGGGACACCGCCGCCCGCTTCGCCGACTACACGACGCTCGTCGCCGACGCGCTCGGCGACCGGGTGCGCTACTGGACCACCCTCAACGAGCCGTGGTGCTCGGCGTTCCTCGGGTACGGCTCCGGCGTACACGCCCCGGGCCGGTCCAACGGCGCGGACTCGGTGCGCGCCGGACACCACCTGATGCTCGGGCACGGCCTGGCCGTGCAGGCCCTGCGGGCCGCCCGGCCCACGGCCGAGGTGGGCGTGACCGTCAACCTGTACCCGGTCGACGCGGCCACCGACGCTCCCGCCGACGTGGACGCCGCCCGCCGGATCGACGGGCTGGCTAACCGCTTCTTCCTCGACCCGCTGCTGCGTGGGTCGTACCCGGAGGATCTGGTGGCCGACCTGCGCGAGGTCACCGACTTCGACCACGTCCGCGACGGTGACCTGGCGACCATCTCCACGCCGCTGGACCTGGTCGGGATCAACTACTACAGCCGGCACGTGGTCGCCGCGCCGGTTGAGGGCGCCGAGCCCGAGCCGTACTGGCGGGCGCCCTCCTGCTGGCCGGGCAGCGAAGACGTCCGGTTCGTCACCCGGGGCGTCCCGGTGACCGACATGGACTGGGAGATCGACGCCCCGGGCCTGGTGGAGACGCTGCGGCGGGTGCACGAGGAGTACACGGACCTGCCGCTGTACGTCACCGAGAACGGCTCCGCGTTCGTCGACAGCGTCGTCGACGGGCAGGTCGACGACGTCGACCGGCTGGCCTACTTCGACGCGCACCTGCGGGCCTGCCACGAAGCGATCAACGCCGGCGTGCCCCTGCGGGGATACTTCGCCTGGTCACTGATGGATAATTTCGAGTGGGCCTGGGGTTACACCAAGCGCTTCGGCATGATCCACGTCGACTACGACAGCCAGCTTCGCATCCCCAAGTCCAGCGCCAGGTGGTACGCCTCGGTGATCCGACGCAACGGTCTGGCCGCACAATAGGCTCGGGCCAGCCATCAGGGCGGTCCCGGCGTCCCCTCTCGCGTGGCGCCGGGTCCGCCCGCCGTCGGAGGAGCAGACGATGACAACGCAGCGCACCCGCTCGCTCGGGCGCCCGACCCTCGATGCGGTCGCGGCGCGCGCCGGCGTGGGTCGGGGCACGGTCTCGCGCGTGGTCAACGGCTCGCCCCAGGTCAGCCCGGAGGCCCGGGCCGCGGTCCAACAGGCCATCGCCGAGCTGGGGTACGTGCCGAACCGCGCCGCCCGCGCGCTGGTCACCCAGCGGACCGACTCCGTCGCCCTGGTGGTGTCCGAATCCGGGGAGCGGGTCTTCACCGAGCCGTTCTTCGCGGCGATCGTGCGGGGGATCAGCTCCGGCCTGCTGGAGACGCCCATGCAGCTCTGGCTGGCGATGGCCCAGTCGCCGGTCGAGCGGGAGCGCGTCGAGCACCACCTCACCAACCAGCACGTCGACGGCGTACTGCTGCTGTCGTTGCACGACTCCGATCCACTGCCCACCCTGCTGGAGGAGCGCGGCCTGCCCGCGGTGCTCGGTGGCCGACCGGCCCGGATGCTGCAACCCGGGGCCCAGCCGGCGTGGTTCGTCGACGTGGACAACGTTGGCGGCGCACGGCAGGCGGTGGAGTACCTGACCAGCCAGGGGCGGCGGCGCGTCGCCACCATCGCCGGCCCGCAGGACATGGGCGCCGGCCTGGCCCGACTGGCCGGCTACACCGAGGCCGTCAAGGCCACCGGCGTCGGCGTCAACCCCGACCTGATCGCGTACGGCGACTTCAGCGAGAGCAGCGGGGCGACCGCCATGCGCCGGCTGCTGGAAGCCTGCCCGGACCTGGACGCCGTCTTCGTCGCGTCCGACCTGATGGCGTTCGGCGCGTTGCGGACCCTGCGCGACGCCGGCCGGCGTGTTCCGGAGGACGTCGCCGTGATCGGCTTCGACGACGCGCCGATCGCCCGCCAGGCGGAGCCACCCCTGACCTCGGTGTTCCAGCCCGTGGAGGAGATGGGCCGCCAGATGGCCCGGCTGTTGGTCGCCCGCATTCGCGGCGACGACCTACCCGCCCCGCACATCCTCCTGGACACCCAACTGGTCCACCGCGCCAGCGCCTGACCCCCACCCCGCCCGCGCCGCCCATCCGCGCGCCTCGCTCCCGCACGCCTGACCCACCCCGCGCGTATCGCACCCCGCCAACATCCGCGCAACTTCTCGGATGTTGCTGCCTGCGGCGCGCGGGAGGCAGCAACATCCCCGATGTTGCGCGGATCTCCGGTGGGGACGCCGGCGGGTCAGAAAGCGCCACCTCACCGCACCCCCCGGTCGCGTCGATCATGAAGTTATTGCCACGACACGCCGATGGCGGTGGCAATAACTTCATGATCAACCGGGGTCGGGGTCGGGGTCGGGGGTGGGGCGGGTGTTAGGGGAGCCAGCGGCGGAGTTCGCGTTTGGCCAGGGAGTTGCGGTGGACCTCGTCGGGGCCGTCGGCGAGGCGCAGGGTGCGGGTCTGTGCCCAGAGGGCGGCCAGTGGGGTGTCCTGGCTGACGCCCGCGCCGCCGTACCCCTGGATGGCCTTGTCGATCACCCACTCCGCCATCGCCGGCGTGGCGATCTTGATGGCCTGGATCTCGGTGTGCGCGCCCTTGTTGCCGACGGTGTCCATCAGCCAGGCCGTCTTGAGCACCAGTAGGCGGGCCTGTTCGATACGGACCCGCGATTCGGCGATCCACTCCCGCACGACGCCCTGCTCGGCGAGGGGGCGACCGAACGCGACCCGGTCGAGCGCCCGCTTGCAGAGCAGCTCCAATGCCCGCTCAGCCATTCCGATCAATCGCATGCAGTGGTGGATGCGGCCCGGGCCGAGTCGTGCCTGGGCGATGGCGAAGCCGGTGCCCTCCGCGCCGATCAGATTGGCCGCCGGCACCCGTACGTCGGTGAAGTCGATCTCGGCGTGCCCGCCGTGCGTGCCGTCGGAGTAGCCGAAGACGTGCATGCCGCGGCGGACGGTCACGCCCGGCGTATCCCGGGGTACGAGCACCATGCTCTGCTGGCGGTGCCGGTCGGCGTCCGGGTCGGTCTTGCCCATCACGATGAGGATCTCGCAGCGCGGGTCCATGGCGCCGGACGACCACCACTTGCGGCCGTTGACGACGTACTCGTCGCCGTCGCGGGTGATCCGGGTGGCGATGTTGGTCGCGTCGGACGAGGCGACCTCCGGCTCGGTCATGCAGAAGGCCGAGCGGATCTCGCCCTCCAGCAGCGGCACGAGCCAGCGCTCGCGCTGGGCGTCCGAGCCGAACTCGGCCAGCAGCTCCATGTTGCCCGTGTCCGGCGCCGCGCAGTTGACGGCCTCGGGCGCCAGGTGCGGGCTGCGCCCGGTCAGCTCGGCGAGCGGCGCGTACTGGAGGTTGGTCAGGCCGGCGCCGTAGCGCGGATCGGGCAGGAACAGGTTCCACAGGCCGCGCTTGCGGGCCTCGGCCTTCAGTTCGGCCAGCACCGGGGTACGCGACCACTCCTCGCCGGTGGCCGCCTGCTCGGCGTGCACCGGCTCGGCCGGGTAGACGTGCTCGGTCAGGAACCGGGTCAGCTCGTCGCGCAGCTCCTCGGTCCGGGCGTCGTACGCGAATTCCATCACCGCTCCCTGGCGGCGGTCAGTCCGTGCGCGACCAGCGGTGCCACCATGTCGCCGATCCGGTCGAAGCCCTCGCCGAGCGTCTGCCCGAGCGTGTGACGGTAGTGGATGCCCTCGCAGATGACGGCGAGCTTGAAGCAGCCCAGCGCCACGTGCCAGTGCAGCGGCCCGACGTCGACGTCGCTGCGCCCGGCGTACCTGTCGATCAGCTCGGCGCCGGTGGGGAAGCCGGCGCGCGGGCCGAGGCCGTCGGCGACGGGGTTGCCGGCGGCGCTGTCGCTGTCGCCCAGCACGTCCCAGTAGGTCAGCAGCAGCCCCAGGTCGGCGAGGGGATCGCCGAGGGTGGCCATCTCCCAGTCGAGGACGGCGTGTACGGCCACCGGGTCGGCGGAGGCGAGGAGATTGTCCAGCCGGTAGTCGCCGTGCACGATGCGGCCGGCGTTCGCGCCCTCGGGGACGGTCGCGGCGAGCCGGTCGCGGAGTTCGTCGATGCCGGGCAGATCGCGGCTGCGGGAGCGGTCGAGCTGCCCGGCCCAGCGGCGGACCTGCCGGGCCAGGTAGCCCTCGGGGCGGCCGAAGTCGGCGAGCCCGACGGCGGCCGGCTCGACGGTGTGCAACGCGGCGAGGGTGTCCATCATCGCCATGGCGAGGGCCCGGCGTCGTTCGTCACCCAGCGGGTCGGTCTGGGCGCGGACGCGGAACACCTCGCCGGGCATGCGTTCCATCAGGTAGAACGGTGCGCCGAGAACCTCGGCGTCGGTGCAGAGCAGCAGCGCCCCGGGGACCGGCACCTCGGTGGGCGCCAGCGCGGAGATGACCCGGAACTCGCGGGCCATGTCGTGCGCGGTGGCCAGCACGTGCCCCAACGGTGGGCGGCGCAGCACGACCTCCCGCTCGCCGAGGTGCAGCAGGTAGGTGAGGTTGGACTTGCCACCCGCGATCAACTGGGCCCGCATCGGCCCCACGGCCAGCTCGGGCCGGTGCGTCGAGAGGTGGTCGGCGAGCCGATCGAGGTCGATTCCGGCGGGGGTGGCCGGAACAGCGCCCGGCCGGAGCGCGCTGGCGGCCGGATCGGTCATCCGACTAGTTGATGGCAGGCCGCTCACGTTGTCAAGGTCAGATTTTCCCCTCGGGACATGCCTCTGCAACAGGGACGAAATGGTCAACAGCCAGGCTGTTCTCAGCCTGCCGGCCGCTCTTTCGCCGGCCCGCCGAGCGGAGGGACAGACATGTTGCTGCGAGTTCGGGTCACCCTGCCGGACCGTCCGGGCACCCTCGGCCAGGTCGCCCGCACGCTGGGTGTCTCCGGCGCGGACATCGTGCAGGTCGTGGTCCTGGAGCGTCTCGGCGGGCGCGCGGTGGACGACTTCACGGTGGTGTGGCCCGGCGCGGCACGGGTCGAGCGTCTGCTGGCCGGTCTCGCGGCGATCCCGGGCGTACGGGTGGACGGTGTGTGGCGGGCGATCGGCGCGCCCACCACCACCGGCCAGGACGCGGAGCTGCTGGCCCAGGTCGCGGCGAACCCGGCTGACGGGCTGGCGACCCTGGTGGACGCCGTACCGGGCCTGCTGGCGGCCGACTGGGCGGTCGCGGCCGTGGTCCCGGCGGACTGGGCGTCGCGTACGGGGGGTGGCGGGGCCACCGTCGGTCACGCGAGCTGGCGGGCTCCCGTACCGCCGCGGTTGCCGGAGGTGACTCCGCTGCGCGGGCGGTCGATGACCGCGCCCGACGGCACCCACTACGCGATCGCCCCGTTCGGGCGGGCCGGTCTGGTGCTGGTGGTGGCCCGCGAGCACAACGAGACCCTCTGCGCCGCGGGTTTCCACAGCACGGAGGTCGACCGGCTCACCCAACTTGTCCGGGCCAGCGCGGTCATCCTGGGCGACCGACTGGACCTGGTCGGTGCGCCCCCGGTGGTCGCCGGTCCCTGACCAGCGCGAGGAGTTCCCGGGTCGACACCGGCGAGCAACCGGGCGGCAACAGCCGCGGGCAAGGCTCTGGGTGGGGAAGGGAGCCAACCATGACGTTGTGGCGGATCCGAGCGACAGTGGACGACCGGCCCGGCTATCTGTCGGTCCTCACGGCGAGCCTCGCGTTGCGGGGGGTCAACATCCTCACGGTGCAGGTGCAGCCCACCGAGCATGGCGCGGTGGACGACTTTCTGGTGGACGCGCCGGACACGCTCGACGAGGCCGAGCTGATCGCCGCCGTCGAACGGGGGCGCGGGCGGGACTGCTGGGTGGCGCGCAGCGAGGCGCGCGGCCTGGTCGACCAACCGACCCGGGTGCTCGGCCTGGCCAACCGGCTGGTGCGCGACCCGGACGCGACGGGTGAGGCGTTGCGTACGCTGCTCGGCGCCGACTCGGTGAGCTGGCGTCCGGCGGCGACCGGTACGGACCGGGGCAGCATCGGCACGAGCATGGTGTTGGCCGACCCGGCGGGCGGCACGTTCGCGCTGCGCCGGGCCGCGCCCGCCTTCACTCCGGCGGAGTACGCCCGGGCGCAGGCCCTGGTGGAGCTGGCCGGCACCGTGGCCCGTCGGGCCGCCGAGCAGGTGACCCTGGTGCTGCCGGACGGCGTCGAGGTGGCGGTGCGGCCGGCGTGCGCGGACGACCTGGCGGCTGTGGTGGAGCTGCACGAGGCGTGCTCCCCGCGCAGTCGGGAACGGCGCTACCTGAGCGGGGCGGCGCTGCCGCGACCGGCCCGGCTGCGTCGACTGTTGGAGCCGAGTCGGGGGCTCACCCTGGTCGCGACGACCGACAGCGACGGCGCGGTGGTCGCCATGGCGAACCTGCTCGGCGAGGGCGACGAGGCCGAGGTGGCGCTTCTGGTACGCGACGACTGGCAGCGTCGCGGGCTCGGTTCGGCCCTGCTGCGCCGGCTGGTGTCGCACGCCGACCGGGCCGCTTACGCGGCGCTGGTGCTGCACGTGCGGGCGGACAACGCCTCCATGCTGCGGACGCTTCGTCGACTGGACCGGCCCAGCTTGGTGGAGCGGGACGGCGGTCTGCTCACGCTGACCGTGCCGCTCGGGGTCCCGGTGCCGTCCGGAACGCCCACGACCGGCCAGCAGCGGATCTCGGGGGTCGCCGGCGGGCCTCGGTAGATCGGGCTGAGCTGGGACGACGTCTCGGACGGGCCGGGCGGCCGGGTCGACTTTTCCGCGCGGTGACACGCGTGTCGCCGTAACCTCAGCGAGCGCGATGGCGCTGTGGCGCGACGCGGGCTTCCCAATCGGCGGGGTGCACATTACATTGTCGGATATCCATGGGAGCGCTTCCACGCCCCCTGGTCACACCGCCACCCCCGCTGTCGCCGGTGGCCGTGCCGCCCCCACGCCGTCCCGCGTCGGTGCGACCGCCGGCGGCGCCTTTGAAGGAGCCCTTCATGCGCCACCTGACCCGGCCGTCCACCGGCCACCCCGGCCGGTCGCCCGTCGCCGACCAACCGTGGCCCCGGCGGCTGCTGGCCGCTGGCGTCGCCCTGCTCACCGGCGCGGCCCTCGCGGTCGCCGCGCCGACGCCCGGGCCCGCGTCCGCCGCGCCCTCCTTCAACTACGCCGAGGCGTTGCAGAAGTCGCTGTTGTTCTATGAGGCGCAGCAGTCCGGCCAGCTGCCCGACTGGAACCGCGTCTCCTGGCGGGGCGACAGCGCCCTCACCGACGGCGCCGGTACGGGAGTCGATCTCACCGGCGGCTGGTACGACGCGGGCGACCACGTCAAGTTCGGCTTCCCGATGGCGTTCAGCGCCACCATGCTCGCCTGGGGCGCGGTGGAGTACCGCAGCGGCTACAGCGCCTCCGGCCAGCTCCCGCACCTGCTGAACAACCTGCGCTTCGTCAACGACTACTTCATCAAGGCGCACCCGTCGGCGAACGTCCTCTACGGACAGGTCGGCAAGGGCGACGACGACCACAAGTGGTGGGGTCCGGCAGAGGTCATGCCGATGGCGCGGCCCGCGTACAAGATCGATGCGAGCTGTGGCGGCGCGGACCTGGCGGGGGAGACGGCGGCCGCGATGGCCGCGTCCTCGATGGTGTTCCGGCCCACCGACGCGACCTACGCGGACAAGCTGCTCACCCACGCCCGGCAGCTCTACACGTTCGCCGACACCGTGCGGAAGGCCTACAGCGAGTGCATCACCGACGCGGCCTCGTTCTACAAGTCGTGGAGCGGCTACCAGGACGAGCTGGTGTGGGCCGCCATCTGGCTCTACCGGGCCACCGGCGACGCGAGCTACCTGACCAAGGCCGAGAGTGAGTACGACAAGCTCGGCACCGAGCCGCAGTCCACCACCCGCTCCTACAAGTGGACGATCGCCTGGGACAACAAGCAGTTCGGCGCGTACGTGCTGCTGGCGAACCTGACCGGCAAGCAGAAGTACGTCGACGACGCCAACCGCTGGCTGGACTACTGGACGGTCGGGGTGAACGGGCAGCGGGTGCCGTACTCGCCGGGCGGGATGGCGGTGCTCGACTCCTGGGGCGCGCTGCGCTACGCGGCCAACACCTCCTTCGCCGCGCTTGTCTACAGCGACAAGACCACCGACACCACCCGCAAGGCGCGGTACCACGACTTCGCCGTCCGGCAGATCAACTACGCGCTCGGCGACAACCCGCGCAACTCCAGCTACGTCATCGGGTTCGGCGCCAACGCACCGAAGAACCCGCACCACCGCACCGCGCACGGGTCGTGGTGGGACAGCCAGACCGTGCCCGTCGAGACCCGGCACACCCTCTACGGCGCGCTGGTCGGCGGCCCGTCCTCGGCCAACGACGCCTACAGCGACAGCCGGTCGGACTACGTGATGAACGAGGTGGCCACCGACTACAACGCCGGCTTCACGTCCGCGTTGGTCCGACTGACCTCCGAGTACGGCGGCACCCCGCTGGCGAACTTCCCGGTCGCCGAGACGCCGGACATCGACGAACTGACAGTGGAGACCACCGTCATGCAGGCCGAGCCGCGGGCCACCGGGCTCAAGGCGATCGTCTACAACAAGTCGGCGTTCCCGGCCCGCGCGCTGACCAACGGAAAGTTCCGGTACTACTTCCGGCCCGACGGCAGCGGCCCGGTGCAGGTCACCTCCGGCTACACCCAGGGCTGCCCGTCGCCGACCGCCGCCAAGCAGTTCAGCGGCGACATCTGGTACGTCGAGGTGGACTGCACCGGCTACACCATCGCCCCGGCCGGGCAGTCGGCACACCGGATGGAGGTCCAGTTCAAGATCGGTGTGCCGGAGGGCGGCACCTGGGATCCGACCAACGACCCGTCGTACCAGGCGACCGCCGGGCCGAACCGCAAGGTTCCGCTCTACGCCGGCAGCACCCGCGTCTGGGGTGAAGAGCCGGGGCCGGTCGTGCCGGACACCACCGCGCCGAGCGTCCCGGGCAAGCCGGTGGCGTCGAATCTCGCGTCCCGCTCGGTGACCCTGACCTGGTCGGCGTCCACCGACACCGGCGGTAGCGGGCTGGCCGGCTACGACGTCCGCGAGGTCCAGGTCAACAGCGACACGGTCCTCGTCCGGCCGGTCACGGGCACGACGCTGACCATCTCGACGCTGCTGCCGGCGACGTCGTACGAGTTCACCGTCGTGGCCCGCGACGGCGCGGGCAACACCTCGGCGGCCTCGCCGGTGCTCACCGTGACTACGCCGCCGACCGGCTCCACCGACACGACCGTGCCGAGCACGCCCGGCACGCCGGTCGCCTCGGCGGTCACCGCCACCGGCCTCACCCTGGCCTGGACACCGTCGACCGACAACGTGGGCGTCACCGGCTACCGGGTCTACCGCGAGGCCGGCGCGACCGACGCGCTCATCGGGTCGCCGACCGGCAGCACCCTCGCGGTGACCGGGCTGACCGCCTCCACGGCGTACCAGTTCTACGTGGTGGCCGTCGACGCGGCCGGCAACACCTCCGCGGCCTCCGCGCCGGTCGCGGTGACCACGGCGGCGCCGCCGGTCGGCGGTACCTGCTCGGTGGGGTACGCCACGACGGACTGGAACACCGGCTTCACCGCGACGGTGACGATCACCAATACCGGCACCTCCGCGATCAACGGCTGGACCCTGCGGTTCAGCTTCCCGGGCGGGCAGAGCGTCAGCCAGGGGTGGTCGGCGGCCGTCAGCCAGTCCGGGGCGGCGGTCACCGCGACGAACCTGTCCTACAACGGCACGATCGCGCCGGGCACGTCGGTGAGCTTCGGCTTCAACGGCACGCACAGCGGCAGCAACCCGAAGCCGACCGCCTTCACCGTCAACAACACCACCTGCGCCGTCGCCTGAGTCGGTCGCTCATCGAGGTCCCGGACAGTTACCGCGCCACGGGTGCGGTAACTGTTCAGGGCCGTACGCGGCATGTCGTATCGGGAACGACACCGGTGGCGCGCGTCGGCCCAACACATTTCCGAAACTTTTCCGAAACCTCGGTCGTTCGGGCCGGACGCGTGATATGAACATCGATTGAGATAAATATTCAACTGAAACCGCTGGTCGTCCCCGCCTTGGCGGCCCGGGTGCAGGCCAGCAAGGAGGCAGAGATGACAATGACCCCATCCGATCATCGCGGCAGGACCCGGCGACGGCGGTCGCCCGTCTTCCGGGCGCTGCTCGCCGGCGCGTTCAGCGTCGTGACGGTGGCCGCCGTCGCGGTGATGATGCCCTCGGCGAACGCCGCCGCGAGCACGCTCGGCGCGGCCGCCGCGCAGTCGGGCCGGTACTTCGGCACCGCCATCGCGGCGGGCCGGCTCAGCAACTCGCAGTACAGCACGATCGCGGCACAAGAGTTTAACATGATCACGGCCGAGAACGAGATGAAGCCGGAGTCGACGCAGCCCCAGCGGGGCCAGTTCAACTTCAGCTCCGGTGACCAGATCTACAACTGGGCGACCCAGCGCGGCCTGAAGGTGCGTGGGCACACCCTGGCCTGGCACGCGCAACAGCCGGGGTGGATGCAGAGCCTGAGCGGCAGCAACCTGCGTCAGGCGATGATCGACCACATCAACGGCGTGATGGGCCACTACCGGGGCAAGCTCGCCGCGTGGGACGTGGTCAACGAGGCGTTCAACGAGGACGGCAGCCGCCGCAGCTCCAACCTCCAGGGCACCGGCAACGACTGGATCGAGGTGGCGTTCCGCACCGCGCGGGCGGCCGACCCGTCGGTCAAGCTCTGCTACAACGACTACAACATCGAGAACTGGTCGTACGGCAAGACGCAGGGCGTCTACCGCATGATCCAGGACTTCAAGTCCCGTGGCGTGCCGATCGACTGCGTCGGCCTGCAGACCCACTTCACCGGCGGCAGCTCCCTGCCGAGCAACTTCCAGACCACGCTGTCCAGCTTCGCCGCGCTCGGCGTGGACGTGGCGCTGACCGAGGTCGACGTCACCAACTCCTCCACCACGCAGTACGCCGGGCTGACCCAGGCGTGCCTGAACGTGCCGCGCTGCATCGGCATCACCGTGTGGGGCGTACGCGACAGCGACTCCTGGCGCTCCAACGAGAGCCCGCTGCTCTTCGACGGTAACGGCAACAAGAAGGCCGCCTACAACTCCGTCCTCAACGCGCTCAACGCGGCCCCGCCGACCTCGGGACCGACCGTGAGCCCAACGGTGAGTCCGACGGTGAGTCCGACGGTGAGTCCGACCACGAGCCCGCCGCCGAGCGGCGGCGCCGGCCGGATCGTCGGAGTGCAGTCGGGCCGGTGCATCGACGTGCCCAACTCCACGCAGACCAACGGCACCCGCGTCCAGCTCTACGACTGCAACAGTCAGTCGAACCAGCAGTGGACGTACACCTCCGGCAAGCAGTTGCGGGTCTACGGCAGCAAGTGCCTGGACGCGAACGGCGCGGCCACCGCCAACGGCACCGGAATCATCATCTGGGACTGCAACAGCGGGGCGAACCAGCAGTGGAACATCAACTCCAACGGCACCATCACCGGTGTGCAGTCCGGCCGGTGCCTGGACGTCTGGGGCACCGGTAACGGCCAGCAGGTCCAGCTGTACGACTGCCACGGGCAGACCAACCAGCAGTGGCGGACCGACTTCGGTGGCACCCCGCCGACGTCGGCGCCCCCGACGTCGGCCCCGCCGACCACCACGCCGCCGCCGACGGGTGGCTGCGCGCTCCCGTCGACCTACCGGTGGTCGTCGACCGGCGCGCTGACTAGCCCGAAGAACGGCTGGCTCTCGCTCAAGGACTTCACCAACGTGGTCTACAACGGCCAGCACCTGGTCTACGGGTCGTACGTCAACAGCAGCGGCCAGTACAGCTCGATGAACTTCGGCACGTTCACCAACTGGTCCGACATGGCCTCGGCCAGCCAGAACGGAATGAGCCAGGGCACCGTGGCGCCCACCCTGCTGTACTTCGCGCCGAAGAACATCTGGGTGTTGGCGTACCAGTGGGGACCGACCTCGTTCAGCTACAAGACGTCGAGCGACCCGACGAACGCCAACGGCTGGTCCTCGGTGCAGACGCTGTCCACCGCCACCCTCTCGGACGCACCGTACGGTGTGATCGACCAGACCCTCATCGGCGACGACCAGAACATGTACCTGTTCTTCGCCGGGGACAACGGCAAGATCTACCGGTCGAGCATGCCGCTGGGGAACTTCCCGGGCAGCTTCGGCTCGACCTACACGACGATCATGACCGACTCGTCCAACAACCTGTTCGAGGGCGTCGAGGTCTACAAGGTGGCGGGCCAGAACCAGTACCTGATGATCGTTGAGGCGATCGGAAGCCAGGGGCAGCGCTACTTCCGGTCGTTCACGTCCACCAGCCTGGGCGGCTCGTGGACCCCGCAGGCCGCCACCGAGAGCAACCCGTTCGCCGGCAAGGCCAACAGCGGCGCCACGTGGACCAACGACATCAGCCACGGTGACCTGGTCCGCACCAACCCCGACCAGACCAAGACCGTCGATGCCTGCAACCTGCAGTTGCTGTACCAGGGCAAGGACCCCAACGCGAGCGGCGACTACAACCGGCTGCCGTGGCGGCCAGGTGTACTGACCCTCCAGCGCTAGGCGTCACTGCATCGAAAACGAACCAGGGCGTGCCCGGCACCGTGCGGTGCCGGGCACGCCCGTCCGATTTCAGTCGGTGAGGTCGTCCGCGAGCAGGTCCATCAGCAGGGCGTCGTGCCAGCGGCCGTCCTCGCCGCGTTCGTAGCGGCGCATGATGCCCACCGGGCGGAAGCCCACCTTCTCGTACGCCCGGATGGCGGCGCTGTTCGCCGCCGCCGGGTCGATGGTGAACCGGTGGTGGCCGTACTCGTCGATCAGGTGCCGGGCCAGGGTGCGGATGGCGTCTCCGCCGAGGCCCTCGCCACGGGACTCCGGTTCGAGGAACACGTCCAGGCTGGCGTGTCGGTAGTCCGGGTCGGACTCGGCGTACCACTGGATCGCGCCGATCACCCGGCCGTCGTGCTCGATGGCGTACAGCGTCAGGTCGTCGTCACCGAGGTCGGCGTGGACCGCGCCGGTCAGGTCGTCACCGCCGCGCCACCACCGGCGTACCTCGGGGTGCGCCCGGATGGCCGCGAGGGCCGGCACGTCCGCGACCGTCGCCGGTCGCAGGGTCACCGCCCGCCCGCGCAGCATCGGCTCAGCCCCGGATCTCGCCGTGCTCGACGCAGACCGCCGACCAGCCGACCGGCAGGACCTGCACCTTCATTCGGCGTCGACAGCGCGAGCAGTAGCGCGGCGGCTCCAGCTGCCGGGCCGCCGCGCAGCCCGGGTGGGCGCCGTCGGCCGCCGCCTCGCCGCACCTGTCGCACCAGAGCACGGCCGCCGACGCCGGGCCGCCGCTGCGGGTCGGCTCGGCGTCGGAGGTCGTCGTCATGGCCGTCACAGCGTGGCGGAGAGGGCCTTGACCGGCATCTTCAGCTCGTCCAGCAGGTCGAGGTCGGCGGTCGCCGGCCGGCCCAGCGTGGTCAGGTAATTGCCGACGATCACCGCGTTGATGCCGCCGAGCAGACCGTCGCGGGTGCCCAGGTCACCGAGGGTGATCTCGCGACCGCCCGCGTACCGCAGGATGGTGCGCGGCATGGCCAGCCGGAACGCGGCGATGGCCCGCAGCGCGTCCTTGCCCTCGACCACCGGGCGGTCGCCGAGCGGGGTGCCGGGGCGCGGGTTGAGGAAGTTCAGCGGCACCTCGTGCGGGTCGAGTTCGGCGAGCTGCGCGGCGAACTCCGCCCGCTGCTCGACGGTCTCGCCGAGGCCGAGGATGCCGCCGCAGCACACCTCCATGCCGGAGTCGCGGACCATCCGTAGCGTCTCCCAACGCTCCTGGAAGGAGTGGGTGGTGACCACGTTGGGGAAGTACGACCGGCAGGTCTCCAGGTTGTGGTTGTAGCGGTGCACGCCCATGTCGACCAGGTCGTCGACCTGCTCCTGGCTGAGCATGCCCAGCGACGCGGCGACCTGGATGTCGACCTCGGCCTTGATGGCGGCGACGCCCTCGCGCATCTGCTTCATGAGCCGCGCGTCCGGGCCGCGCACGGCGGCCACGATGCAGAACTCCGTGGCCCCGGTCTTCGCGGTCTGCTTCGCGGCCTCGACCAGCGACGGGATGTCCAGCCAGACCGAGCGCACCGGCGAGGTGAACAGGCCCGACTGGGAGCAGAAGTGGCAGTCCTCCGGGCAGCCGCCGGTCTTCAGCGAGACGATGCCCTCGACCTCGACCTCGGGGCCGCACCACCGCATCCGCACCTCGTGCGCGAGTTGCAGGGCGGCGGGCAGGTGCTCGTCGGGCAGGTTGAGCACGGCGAGGACGCCGGCCTGGTCGAGGCCGACGCCGTCACCCAGGACCTGGGTGCGGGCCTGGTCGAGGATCTCTGGCATGGCTCGTACCCTACAAGGCCCCCGGCCGGCCGGGTATGACCTGCCGCCGGGGTCGACGCGAACCGCCGGGCCGGGCCCGATCGCCGGTCGCGTGGGTCGGGCGACGCACCGCCCGCGCCGCGACCATCCGTGACGGCGCTATGACGTTCCGTGGTGGTCGGTCTTCGCTGCGGCTACGTTCGCCGCCGCCGTGCCTCGCGTACCGAATGGATTCGTCTCCCCGATGGTCGCGGGTGGTAATTTCGCCCGGCGGACGTCGGCGTGACCGGCGCGGACGGCGGTGAAGGGGTGACGGTGGCGGACTGGCTGGCGGCGCTCGATCGTCGCGCGCAGTTGAGGGCGAAGGCCGGGTTGACCCGGCGGCTGCACCCGCGTCCCGCCGACGACCGGATGACCGACCTCGCCGGCAACGACTACCTCGGCCTGGCCACCCACCCGGAGGTCACGGCCGCGGCCACGGCGGCACTGGCCGCGTACGGGCTGGGCGCGACCGGTTCGCGTCTGGTGCGCGGCTCGACCGACGCGCACCACGCCCTCGAGGACGACCTGGCGCAGTGGCTGGGCACCGACCGGGCTCTCGTCTTCTCCTCCGGCTACCTGGCGAACCTGGGCGCGTTGCGGGCTCTCGTGCAGCCCCGGACCCTGCTCGTCTCCGACGCGCACAACCACGCGTCGCTCATCGACGGCTGCCGGATCTCGGGCGCCGAGACGGTGGTCAGCGCGCATGCCGACGTGACGGCGGTGGCCGCAGCCCTGGCCGTGGCGCCGGGACGCCCGGCGGTGGTGGTCACCGAGTCGGTCTTCTCGGTCGACGGCGACCTCGCACCGCTGGCCGAGTTGCACGCGGTGGCCCGCCGCTACGGCGCGCTGCTGCTGGTCGACGACGCGCACGCGCTCGGCGTCACCGGTCCGTCCGGAGCGGGCGCGGTGGCCGCCGCCGGTCTGGCCGGCGAGCCGGACGTGGTGGTCACCGCCACCCTGTCCAAGGCTCTCGGCGGGGCGGGTGGGGTGGTCGCCGGTCCGGCCGAGTTCGTCCGGCACCTGGTCGAGACCGGGCGTACGTTCATCTTCGACACCGCGCTGCCGCCGGCCGTGGCGGCCGGGGTACACGCCGCGCTGGGGCTGGCCCGAGCCGGTGACGACCTGCGTGCCGAGGTCGCCGACCGGGTGACGCTGGCGGTCGGTCGACTGCGCGCGGCCGGGCTGACCGTCTCCGCGCCGGACGCGGCGGTGATCTCGGTGGCGGCGCCCGGTCCGGAGGCCGCGACGGCCTGGGCGGCCGACTGCCGGGACCGGGGCGTGGCGGTGGGGTGCTTCCGGCCCCCGTCGACCCCGGACACCCGCTCCCGGCTGCGCCTCACGGTCAGCGCGGGGGTGCCGCGGGCGGACTTCGAGCGGGCGCTGGACGTCATCGTGGACTGTGCACCATGAGCGCGAGGAGTGAGCCGGGTTTGCGAGCCCCTTGGGTGTTTGTCGGGGTGTCATCGTGACGGCGTGGGAGGGGCCGGTGCTGGTCACCGGCACCGACACCGAGGTGGGCAAGACGGTGGTCACGGCGGCGATCGCGGCGGCCGCGCAGGCCGCCGGCCTGCGGGTGGCGGTGGTCAAACCGGGCCAGACCGGCACGGCCGGCGGTGAGCCGGGTGACGTGGACGCGGTCAACCGGCTGGCGGCCCCGCTGACCGGTCGTACCCTGGCGAGCTATCCGGACCCGCTCGCGCCGCTGGCCGCTGCCCGGGTCGCGGACCTGCCCCCGTTGGAGCTGTACACGGCGGTGGACGCCGTCCGCGAGGAGGCGGACAAGCACGACCTGGTCCTCGTCGAGGGGGCCGGCGGTCTGCTGGTGCCGATGGGGCTGCGCCCGTCCGGTGAGCCGTGGACGATGGCCGACCTGGCGGTGTCCCTCGGCGCGCCCGCGGTCGTGGTCGCCCGGGCCGGGCTGGGCACGCTCAACCACACGGCGTTGACCCTGGAGGCGCTGGACCGTCGGGCGGTACCGGCCGGAGTGGTGATCGGGGCCTGGCCGGCGTCGCCGGAGCTGGTGCACTGGACGAACCTGACCGACCTGGTGCCGAACCTGCTGGGCGCGGCGCCGGCCGGGGCGGGCGCGATCGATCCGGGGGTGTTCCGGCGGTCGGCGCCGGGGTGGCTCACTCCGGCGCTGCACGGGGTGCTCGACGACTGGCGCGTCTGGGCCGAGGAGAGCAGCTGAACACCTGTCGACGAACTGGGGTAGGGGAACGGCGTGGGGGTCCGGCGGGGGTCCAGGGAACGGCGTTCCCACCCCCGTCCCGGGACACGGGAACGGCGTCGCATTCTGCCTGGACGTTAACTCGTTCCCCAGGGAACGGCGTCGGGGACGGGCAAAACCTACGTCCCGTGGGGAACGAACCCGTTTCCACGGTGGATGTGTATGGGATGGGAACGGGGAACGGCGTCATCGGAGCGGCCCTCATGCTCAGCGGCGAGCGTGGGGGTCGCTTCGTAGGTGGCGATCAACTCCTGGAGAAGAACAGGGGCGACTTCGACTGGCGTGGCTACAGCGAGGGAGCCACCCACCCGTCCGGCCCCCAGCAAGTGCGGAAGCGTCTCCGGTCGTCGACAGAGGCCACCCAACGTTGGGTGGTGTGGTCGGTACGGGGGCCGAACCGTCGGGCCGGCTCTGCGGCAATCTGAACCGTTTCGGTAAAGAATGCTGCGGAGCGCCTCCCATCCACGCGGACGGGGGGTGTTGGCCAGTCGTCAGCGCTTGAGCCCCTGGATGAACGCCGACCAGGCAGACGGGTCGAACGAAAGCACCGACCCGGACCGATCCTTAGAGTCCCGAACCTGCGTGGTGTGGTCCGCGTATCGGGCCTCTACACACGCCCCGTTGCCGCCGCTGCGGGTGCTGGTGCGCCACTGGTTATCGAGCGCCTTCATGGCGTCTCCTTGTCACGAAGCTTATTGATCAACGTAGTTGACGCCGTAGGTGAGAGCGCGGCTGCCCGTAGGTTGCTGAACACCCGTGTACACCTGTCGACGTCCTCGCCCTCAGCGTAGAGGTCACCGGTCAGCCCTTCGATGTAGACCACTCCGGGACCTTCGGCGAAGCCAAGGATATGGAAGCTGGACACCATCGAGGCGTAGGCGCCCTCGCGAAACGGGATGACCTGGATGCTGACGTTCCAGCGTTTCTGCGCTTCGAGCAGGGTTGTGAGCTGTTCGGCCATGACTTCCTGTCCGCCGATCTGGCGGTGTAGTACCGCCTCGTCGATGACCGCAACAAGCTTGAGTTGACCATCGGTCAGTAGCTTCTGCCGTTCCGTCCGTGCGGCCACCCGCTGGGCCACACCGCCCGGGGTCGGTTGCGAGGCGTCGGCGCTGATGATCGCGCGTGCGTAGTCGGCGGTCTGGAGCAGGCCGGGCACTACCAGCGTTTCGAAGTTGTGGATCTCGGACGCTGCGGATTCCAGACCGATGTACTGCCGATAGGAGTTCGGCAGGTCGCCGTACTTCGCCCACCAGCCGCGTTGTTTGCCGCTCCGGGCCATCGACAGCAACGTCTCCCGCAGCTCGGCGTCGCTGACGCCGTAGAGGTCGAGCAGTGCGTTGAGCGCTGGACCTTTCAAGCCGACGCGACCCTGCTCGATCCGGCGCAAGGTGCTCGGTGACACCTCGATGAGGTCCGCTGCCTGCTCCGTGCTCACGCCCGCTTCCTCACGCGCTCGCTTGAGCTGCGCACCGAGCTGGAACCGCAGAAACGTCGGGCTCTCCATGAGCGCCATGATGCCTCGCCCCCTTCGCGTTCGTGTACTCACACGCCGTGCGCCATCTACAACCGTAGGTCATTGACCCCGTATATCTGCGCGCGCAAAATGGCGGTGTGAGCCACGCCATGCAAACGCGAGGGAGCGAACATGTCCAAGCACGTGCGCTACGGCGAATATCTGGCGGCGGTAGCCATGACCCTCGCCCGCAGGCACAGGCCGGTGTGGTCGTGGATCAGGTGGCGGAACGTCTGCAAGTGCGGGAACGAACTGCCCTGCCGGGCCAGACACAAGATCCCGATCAACCGGGGCCACTGGCCAGGTGAGAGCTGATGGCCACGCACGGGCCGGTGCTCCCGTTGTGGCTGTGCGAGGTGTGCGAACGCCCTTGGCCCTGTTCCACACGCCGCCTGGGGCTGCTGGACGAGTATGCCGCCTCGCCGGTAGCCCTCCGCATCTACATGGGGTCGCACCTGGCGGCGGCTACGCAGGACATGACCTGGGCTCCCGCCGACGCCGTGTACCGCCGGTTCCTCGGGTGGCTGGCGTGAAGCCGGGAGACGTGGTGCTGATCGGGGCGGCCTGCTCGCCGCAGTTCACCGGGAGCCGCGCGCTGATGCTGCGCCTCGTGTCGGTCGGCGAGCCCGACCCGTACCACGACTGGATCTGGATCACCGGGTACGTGCTCGATGCGAGGGGCGACGCCACCGCCAAGCGCGAGGTGTACGTCATGAAGGCCGGCGTGGTCATCCAACGGCGAACCGCCCCGGCGGGTGAGCAACCGAGGCGGTCCAGTTCGCGCGTACGGGCCTAAGCCGTATTGGCGGGTATCCCCGCATGGGTCAATCGTTCAGCGTGTCTGTGCGGGCCATCGAGTGATCCTCGGTCCCATCGTGTTCGTCCTTGGCGCAGGTGATGCACGGGGCAAGGGCCTGTCCCAGGACCACCGCCATCCTGCCGTGGGTGTGGCCCAGGCGAGCCAACAGTTTCTGAGCGCCGGCGAGGTCGCCGAGGAGCAGGCAGTCCCTCGTCGTCTCGTATGCCCGATCAACCTTGGGCCTGCCCCGTTTTGACGGACATCCGAGATCAGGGGACCTGGGGTCTCCGGGAGGATGTCCAGCATCATG